>DATNKH010000061.1:0-8351 GCA_035603475.1 Thermoanaerobaculia bacterium | reverse complement strand
CGTTCTCGCTGGTCTTCCGCGGGCCGCGCAGCCCCTCCCTGCCGCAGGCGCAGTACCGGCTCGAGCACGCCGCCATGGGCGAGCTCGACATCTTCCTGGTGCCGATCGCACTCGACGCGCAGGGGCTGTGCTACGAAGCGGTGTTCAACTGACCTGAACCTGAGCTCGCGCCGGCGGTCCACTCCATCAGCAGGTAGATGCCGCCGTCGTCGAGGCGCCGGAAGCCCAGACGCTCGTAGAGCCGCAGCGCGGGGTTCAGGTGCTCGACGTGGATGCGCACCGGCTTGCCGGCCGCCGCCGCCTCGGCCAGCAGGTCGCGCAGGATGCCGCCGCCGACGCCGTTGCCGCGATGCTCGGGCAGCAGGGCGATGTCGACGATGTGCAGCGCGTCCTGGCGCCGGTCGACGTACAGGCGCCCGGCCGGCGCGCCGTCCACCAGGATCACCAGGAAGGCGGCGTCCGGGTAGTTGGCCGCGTAGTCTTGCGACTGGGCCCGGAACTGCATGCGCAGGAAGGCTTCCTTCTGCTCCTCGGTCCAGGGTACCGGCGCCAGCTCCTCGGTACGGGTGCTGGCATAGATGCGGTAGAGGAGCTCCTCGTCGCCAGGCGCGACGGCGCGGAAGGTGGCGGCGGTCGGCACCGGCGCTACTCCGCGGGACGCCAGGGCCGTCCGCCGCGGCGCCCTCTCATGGCACGGTCGTCCGCAGCCCGTGCAGCATCTCGAGGAAGGCGGGGCGCGCCGCCGCGACGGTCGCGTCGGGGCCTATGACCTTGACGAACCAGGGTCCGCCCGGACCTTCCACCACCGCCCCGAGCAGGCGCGACCCGGGCTGCGCGGTCGCCGGCCCCATGCCGATCGTGCTCGGCTTCATCGTGCCGGCCACCTCGACCCAGGTCACTCCGAGCCCGTGGGTCGCGAACGAGCCGCGCTTGGGTGGCGCCGCCGGCTGGTCGATCTGCCCGATCCAGCGGTCGATGTTGGCGTCCGCCGTGCCGCCGCCGCCGGCGCCGAAGAAGAAGATGGCGAGCTCGGCCGGCCCCGCGGGCCCGGGGATCTTCGCCTGGGCCAGCCGCATGCCGCTGCTCGGCGGCTCCTTCACCCACGCCGCCGGCAGCGCGAAGGCCAGCCGCGAGGGTGCCTCGCGCCCCGTAACTCCGGCCGGCGCGCCCACGACAGGCTGATGCGCCGGCGGCACGGCCACCTGATCCACCGGGGCGGCCACCGCGACCGTCGTTGCCGCCGCCGCCGTCACATCGGCTAACGCCGTCATCGTCGCGATCGTCGCCGTCATCCAGATCATCCAGATCATCGCGGTCATCGGGATCCTGGCGATCCTGGGGCCCGCGCAACGCCATCGCATATCGGTCGCTCCTCCCGGCCGGGACTGCCGGCACCCGGCTACCATAGCAGAGCGCGCTCGGGGATAATGCGCCAGTTCCCTGCGAGCGCCGCGCCGCCGCGACCGCCCCGTGCCGGGGGCGTGACCGTAGCGGCGAGCGCGACCGATCCGACGAGCGCGACCGACCCGACGATGCCCGCTCCGCCAGAGCTCGAGCTCGGCCCGTCCCCGGGTGTCCCCGGGGAGGATCTCCCTCGCGCCGCCCTCGGGGACGTGCCGGGCGGCTGGCGGTTGCAGGCGGGCGGCGTGCTGCTCTTCCTGTTCATCCCGCTGGTGCTGTATCTCTTCGTGCGCCATCCGGAGCCGGTCGCGGCCAGCCTCGGAGCCGGCATCGTCCTGGTGGCCGGGCACCGGTTCCTCGCCCGCCCCTACATGACCCGGGCGGTCCCGCACAAATGCCTGTGGTGCAATCGCGTGCTGGCGCCGGCGCTCGACTCGTCGACGCGGACGCTCGACCTCGCGCTCGACGGCCGGTTGATCGCCGCCCGCTGCTGCGCCGCCCACCACGCGCCCGCCGCCCGCTTCTTCCGCTTCCTGGGCCTGGCGCGCCTGCCGCTGCGGCTCGGCATCTTCGTCCCCTTGCTCTTGCTCCTCGCCGCGCTCACCGCCGCCGCCGCCGGCCATCCGCACGCCCTTCCCGCCGCCACCGCGCTCTTCCAGCTCCTGGTCGGGCTCACCGTCAGCGCCGCCGCCTGGGGCTACCTGCTGACGCCTGCGCCCGCCCGGCCCGAGCCGCTGCCCGTTCCCTTCCCCGCCCACAACTTCTTCCTCCTGGGCGTCCGCTCGCTGCTCTGGATCTTCCGCCTCGTCGGAGCCTGGTGGATCGTCCGCGGGGCCGGGTTCTTCCTGTCTTAGCGTTCAGCGGCTGGAACGGGTGGACTTCTGCAGGCGGTAGCGGATCTGGTGCCGGCTGAGACCCAGCAGGCGCGCGGCGCGGCTGCGGTTGCCGCCGCTGCGGTGCAGCGCCTGGTGCAGGAGGTCGTGCTCGAGCCGGGGAAGATCGAGGCCTTCGGCGGGCAGCTCGACCTGGTGCGCCGGGGCGCCGTGCCCGAGGGACGGCGGCAGGTCGGCGTCGGTGAGCTGGTCGCCCTCGCTCAGCAGCATGGCGCGCTCGATCACGTTCTTGAGCTCGCGGACGTTGCCGGGCCAGCCGTGGGCGCCGAGGCGGGCGAGAGCGCCGCGCGAGAGGCCGTGCACGCGCTTGTGGAAGGCCTCGTTGTAGGACTCCACGAAGAAGGCGGCGAGCGGCGGGATGTCGGCCTGGCGCTCGCGCAGCGGCGGCACCCGCACCGGCAGCACGCGCAGCCGGTAGTAGAGGTCCTCGCGCAGCGATCCGTCGTGGACCGCCTGCTCGAGGTCGCGGTTGGTGGCGGAGATCACGCGCACGTCGACCCGGATGTCGGCCGAGCCGCCGATCCGCTTGAAGGCGCGCTCTTCGAGGAAGCGCAACAGCTTGATCTGCAGGGCCGGCGTGATCTCGCCGATCTCGTCGAGGAACACGGTGCCGCCGTCGGCCACCTCGATCAGGCCCTTGCGTTGGCGCTTGGCGTCGGTGAAGGCGCCGCGCTCGGAGCCGAAGAGCTCGCTCTCGAGCAAGGTCTCCGGCAGAGCCCCGCAAGTGATGTTCTGGAACGGGCGCTCGCAGCGGTCGCTGCTCGCGTGGATCTCTTCCGCCATCAGGCCCTTGCCGGTCCCGCTCTCGCCGCACAGCAGCATCGTCGAGGCAGGGCTTGCCGCGATCTTGGCAAGCAGGGACTTTACGGCCACGATCGCCGGAGAGTTTCCGATGATCCGGTCAAACGTCAGCGCGGGTCATGCACTCCGTGATAAAGACCCCCCGGCGCGTGAAGCGCCATGGTGAGTCATCCAGCGTCAGTATATCATCCGGCTCACTGGGTCGAATCGATGTGGTGCCGACGTGGATGTGATGAGTCCCGCCGCCGGGCAAACCTACCCTGACGAGCGTCTGCAGCTGGCGTCCGTGCTCGTCCACGTCGGCGAGTTGGGCGCCGGCGAGGCGCGGCTGCTGCAGCTGCTGACCGAGCAGCCGCAGGACCGGGAAGCGCTGAGCCTGCTGGCGAAGATCAAGCACATCCGGGGAGAGCTGTCGGCGGCCTTCGCCTGCTGGGCGCAGATCCACACGCTTGCCGCCGAGGGCCAGGGCGCGCACATGCGCCTCGCCAGCATGCTGCGCCTGGCGCAAGACCCCGAGCGCGGGGCGGGGGAGTTCCTGGCCCTGGGCCAGAACCAGCTGTGGCGCAAGCCCGCGGCGGTGCTCGAGCTGGAGGGGGCGTTCCGTCTCTTCGTGGCGCTGCGGCCCGACGAGGCACGCGCCGCGTGCTCCCGGCTCGCCCAGAAGAGCCGCGACCAGGACCGCGATCTCTACAAGCTCGCGGTCCTCGCCGATGCCTGGATCGCCGAGCTGGCCGGCGACCCGGCGCGCGCGGCGGAGGTGCTCGAGCAGCTGGGCAACGAGCGCGGCTTCGGCGGCGACACCGACCGCGCCCTCGCCCTGGTGCGCGTCTACGAGCTGCTCGGCCGCGCCGAGGACCTCGAGAAGGCGATCCACGTCTGCGAGTACCTGCTGCGGACGCTGCGCAGCTTCGAGCGGGTCATCGCCCTCGGCCGCCTGGCGGTGCTCTGCCGCTCGGCCGGCCGGCAGGCGGACGCGGACGACTACGATCGGCAGTTCCTCGCCGCCTTCCAGGCGGGCATGCACCGGCCGGCGGTTGCCGACGCCGTCGCCGCGGCCTCGCGGCACTACCTGCCGCTGCCGCGTCTCGCCGCGGCGCGCTTCGTCGCCGCCGCCGATCCGGCCGAGGCCCTGCCCGAGATCCCACGGGACCCTGAGGTCCCTGAGATGCCCGAGATCCCGGCCGGCGCCGAGCTTCGCGGGAAGGCGATCGCGATGGTCCTGGCCGGCAATCGCGCCGGCGCGCGCGTTCTCTTCGAGCGCGGCGGCAAGGTGCTGGACCGGAAGTACCTGGCCGACCTCGCCCTGCTCGACGGGGAGCCGGAGCAGGCCAGCCGGCAGTTCCTCGCCACGCTCGCCGAGGACCCCGACGATCCGCGGGTGATCGGCTGGCTGCTCGATCACGCCGCCGGCGCGCCGGGGGGCGCCAGCAAGGCGATCAAGGCGATCCGCGGCTACTTCGCGCAGCCGGAGAATGCCGCCAGGGCCGCCGCCGCTCTCGAGGCGCAGATCCGCGAATTGCCGCGCCGGCCCGCGGCATGGCGGCAGCTCGCCGTGCTCCACGGCTGGCGCGGCGACGAGCCGGCCGTGCGGCGCTGCGCCGACCGGGCGGCGGCGCTCGCGACCGCGGAGGCGCGCCGGACGAGCGCGGTCGGGAGGGTGCTCTCGGCGGCGGTGTATCACTTCGCCGGCCGCGCCAAGGGTCTGATCCACGAGGTCTGGGCGGCGCGCAAGCCGGTGGCGCCCGGCCAGGGCGGGTTCCTCGACGAGATCCTCGGCAATCTCACCGCGGAGCTGACGCAGGCGGTGCGGAACGCGTTCCTCGCGGTGCGCGAGTACGCGCGCGCGAATCTGCCGCATCTGACCGGGGACATCCTTGATTTCAATTACAGCTACAAGGTGACCAAGGAGGACGAGCCCTCGGGCGGGCTCTCGGCCGGCCTGCCCACGGCTCTCGCCTTCCTGTCGGTCTTCCTCGATCGCCCGGTGCCGCAGGACCTGGCCTCGAGCGGGGTGCTGGTCACCGATGCGCACGACGTCCTGGTGGTGCGCCCGGTGGGCGAAGCGGAATGGAAGGTGCGCGGCGCCTACAATCGCAACCTGCGCCTGGTGATCCTCCCGGAAGGCAACCGCGCCGACTTCGAGCGCAGCATCCAAGTCCCGCGCCCAGTCAGCACAGAGTTGGTGAGGTTCGTGCCCGACCTGGACAGCGCGGTGAAGCTGGTGTTTCCGGATCTGGACTAAACGCCTGCGGGAGGCTGCGATTTCCTGGCCGGGCCCTTGAGGGAGGCGGATCTCCTCCCCGCCTCCCTTGGGGCGAGGGGTCTCGATCCGGGCCTCCGGAGGACTTCGGTGGCCTCGCCCCAAGGTCGGTGGGGAGGAGATCCGCCTCCCAGGGGGCCCTCCGTTATCTCGCCTGCGGCTGCGATGTCTCCGATACGGCGGGCCACACCGGCCTCGGAGGCGCAGCGGGCACGATTGGAAGAGGGTGGGCGTAGAAACCTGTGGCCGAGGCCACAGCTTCTTCGGGGGCGATGCGGGCACGATGGAGATGAAGGTGGGCGAAGAAACCTGTAGCCGGAGGGGAGGGAGGTAGGGCCTGGGACGGCGGAACCCCCCTCCTGCCGACCTTGGGGCGAGGCCATCGCAGTCCTCCCTCGGTTCGTGTAGGACCCTCGCCCCAAGGGAGGTAGGAGGGGGGTTCCGCCGCCCCAGGCCCGGATCGGCAGAGGGTTCCCCGGAGGCCCCCGGATCGGCAGAGGGTTCCCCGCAGCCCCCTCAGGCGATGGGTATGGTCCTATGCCCCGATGCGCTGGATTTCGGCTTGGGGATGCGGATCTCCAGCACTCCGTTGTGGAGGCGGGCGCTGAGGTCGCCGCCGCCGGATCCTCGGGGGAGGATCGCCGAATGCCGATGCCGTAAGGCTTTGGCGTGTCGCGGCGGCGGCGAAGCGGCTGGCCGCGGCGCCGCGGACCGCGCGATATCGTGCGCTCTTCGCGTGGAATGGCGCAGTTTTCCCGGCCAGCGGGACGCTACGTTCTGGTGTCGGCGCCGGGACCGCCGCCGTCGCGGCTTGGCTGCCCGCCGCCGGCGGCGTCGGCGTCGTCGAGGGGTGGGAGGGGAATGGCGGCGAGCCGGAAGCCCGTGGCCACGAGCGCGGCGAGGACCGCCACCGTGAACGCGAGCGACCTGCCGTGCCAGAGCCCGTCGAACCACTGCCGGACCTCGACCGCGAGCACGTTCGCCTTGCCGCCGTACAGCTCCAGCTGGCGCAGGTACACCTTGCTGTCCTCGAGATCGGACCCCAGGGGATACTCGGGAGCCGGGCCGGCGTTCGCATAGATCACGATCGCGGCGGCCAGGCCGCCAATCAAGATCGCCGAGCTGATCGTGCGCAGCACCGTCGAGCGGTCGAGCCGTTGCCATCTCATGATGCGTGTCGCCCTCCGCGAGGCTACGGTAGTGCGTCGAGGCCGCGAGAACGGTCTGGTGTCCCGCGCTGCCTCCCGCGACACGATACCGGAGCTCGAGGAGCTCGTGCTCGCCTCGGCGCGGCTGACCGCCGCTCGGCACCGGCGCTCGGCGCGAGCCCGCGCTCTCACGATCTCGCGCCTTGACGAGTTGCAAAGAACGACCGGTCGTGCTATATTCTGAAGATGATGACCAAAGGCGAGGAGACACGCAGGGAAATCGTGGACCGGGCGCTGTCGCTGGCGAGCGAGGTCGGTCTCGAAGGCTTGTCGCTGGGCAACCTGGCGGCGGACGTGAAGCTCTCGAAGAGTGGGCTGTTCGCTCACTTCAAGTCCAAGGAGGCGCTGCAGCTCGAGGTGCTGCAGCGGGCCATCGATCGCTTCGTCGGGGAGGTGGTGAGGCCGGCCCTGGCCAAGCCGCGCGGCGAGCCGCGCGTGGCGGCCATCTTCGACCGCTACCTGGCCTGGATCTCCGGGCGCGAGCGGAAGGGCAGCTGTCTCTTCATCGCGCTCAGCCAGGAGTACGACGACCGGCCGGGAGCGGTGCGCGACCTCCTGGTCAAGTCGCAGCGCGACTGGCACCAGACCATCGCCCGCGCGGCGCGCATCGCCATCGAGCAGGGACACTTCCGCGCCGACCTCGACGTCGAGCAGTTCGCCTACGAGGTCGTGGGCATCGGCATGGCCTTCCAGCAGCTCTACAAGCTGCTCGATCATCCCAAGGCGGAGCAGCGGGCGCGCACTGCCTTCCGGGATCTCGTCGCTCGCAGCCGGCGCCCCGCCTGACCGTCCCGAAGGAGGGATCCCCATGCCGTCCGGCAACCACGCGACCGCGGTTCCTTCCCTTCAGAAAAGCACGACCGATCGTTTGCGGCCCGCGCAGGTCCCCGGCTGGTTCCGCGCCGGCTTCCGGGTGGCCGGCGCCCTGGCTCCCGGCGCGGCCGCGGGCCTGGCTCGGCGGCTCTTCTTCACCCCGCCGCGGGCCGCCATGCGCCCCGAGGAGCGAGCCGTGCTGGAGCGGGGAGAGCGCTTCGAGGTTGCCGCCGGCGGCCAGCGGGTGGTCGGCCGCGCCTGGGGCGAGGGCCCCACGGTGCTGCTCGTCCATGGCTGGGGCGGACACTCCGGCCAGATGACCGCGCTGGTCGAGCCGGCCGTCGCGGCGGGCTTCCGGGCGGTGGCCATCGACCTGCCCGGGCACGGCGAGTCCGCGGGCGGGATGTCCTCGCTGGTGCACTTCGCGACCGCGCTCGAACGCGCCGCGGCGCTCTGGAAACCGGTCGCGGGCCTGGTGGCGCACTCGTTCGGCGCCGCCGCGAGCACCTATGCGATGTCTCGCGGCCTGGCCGTGCGCCGCGCCGTCTTCTTCGCTCCGCCGGCCCGGTTCGATTCCTTCTGGACGCGCTTCCGCACCGGCGTGGGCGTCTCCGACGAGGTCTGGCGGCGACTGATGCGCGCCGCCGAGAGCTGGCTCCAGGTGCGGTTCGACGGCATCGCGCCGCTCGACCTCGCGCCGGCGATGGCCGTGCCGCTGCTGGTGTTGCACGACGCCGGCGACCGAGAGATGTCCTTCGGCGAAGGCACCGAGCTGGTCGGCCGCTGGCCGGGAGCGGTGCTGTGCCGCACCGAGGGGCTGGGGCACCTGCGAATCCTGCGCGACGAGCGTTGCGTCGCCGCGGCCGTGCGCTTTCTCCAGGGCTGAAACGACGGTCGTTGGTCCGTTCGCGAGGGTCCAACCCCTCGTGCCCCCTTTGGACGAGGGGTCCAAAGGGAACCGACCTGGACTTCGGG
>DATNKH010000060.1:0-3412 GCA_035603475.1 Thermoanaerobaculia bacterium | reverse complement strand
CGAGCCGGTGGTAGAGCGTCGAGAGCGCCAGGAAGACGGGGCGGTAATAGCTGCTGATGACGGTGTCGGCCCCCTTGCGCAGCGCTCCAAGGTCGGTCACGAAGCCTCGCGGGATGCTGCCGAGATCGTTCAGCGATGCGCTCGTCCGGTAGAGCACGAAGTCGTCGAGCAGGAACCCGTAGCCCGTCGTCGGCCAGTAGACGAGCAGCGGCACGAGAGCCGCCGCCGCCAGCGTCAGGAGCCTGGGCGCGGGGATTCGCCGCCGCCGCGGCGCGGCTGCCGCCGGCGTCGCGTGCGCCCGGCGCCTCTTCGCCGCGGTCTTCGCCTGCGGAGTGGGTCTCGATCTCGCAGCCATGGCCGATGGATCCGCGCGTAGTGTAACAAGCGGTCATCGGAGGCGGCGGAGCTTTCCTCTTGCCCTTCACGCCGGCGCAGGCTCGCCCTCCTCGCCTCCACCTCCTTCTCTGCCGCCGCCGGCAGGCAGAGCCTTGCCGCCGCCCGCGCGGCGGCCGGCGCGCCGCTCGCGCCACTGGTACGCCAGCACCAGCAATGGCGGCTGCAGCACCCGCGTCAGCACGGCCAGCACCAGCGAGCCGCCGATCACCACCACCGCCAGCGGCTTCTGGGTCTGCGCGCCGATTCCCTGCGAGACCGCCGCCGGCAGCAACCCGAGCATCGCCACCAGCGTGGTCATCAGCACCGGACGGAAGCGCTGCTCGGCGGCGATGCGCGCGCCCTCCTCGACGAGCTTGCCTTCGGCCCACTGGTACTGGGCATAGTTGACGATCAGGATGGCGTCCTGGATGGCGACGCCGAAGATCGACACGAAGCCCATCGCCGCCGACACCGAGAAGTTGATGCCGGTCAGCAGCAGCGCCGCCAGGCCGCCGGCGCACGCCACCGGGATGTTGATCAGCACCACCAGGGCGTAGAGCCAGTCCTTCACCGCGACGTAGACCAAGAGCGCGATCAGCACCAGGGTCAGCGGGATGATCACCAGCAGCCGGCCCTCCGCCTCGTTCAGCTCGTTGATCTCGCCTGCCCATTGATAGTTGGTGCCGTACGGCAGCTGGACGCTCCGGGCGATGCGGTGCGTGGCCTCGGCGATTGAACCGGCGAGGTCCCGCCCGCGCACCGAGAACTTGACCGGCGCGTAGCGCCTGCCGTCCTCGCGGTAGATCACCGACGGCCCGTCCTCGAGCGAGATCGTCGCCAGCTGCGCCAGAGGAATCTGGCTGCCGTCCGCCGCCGCCACGGTGATCTGGCGGATGGCCTCGACGTTGCGCCGGTACGGCTTCTCCCAGCGCACCACCACGTCGAAGCGCTTCTCGCCCTCGTACACCTGGGTCACCGCCTGGCCGCCTACCGCCGCCTGCACCACCGCCTCGACGTCGCCGGTGTTCAAGCCGTAGCGCGCCGCCTGCCGGCGGTCGGTCGCGATCACCACGCTCGGCTGGCCGAGCGACGAGATCAGGCCGACGTCGCGCACCCCGGGAACGCCGCCCAGCACGCCGCCGATCTCGCCGGCCAGCCGCTCGTTGGCGCGCAGGTCGGGCCCGACCACCTTGACGCTGTTCTCGCCCTTGACTCCCGAGACCGCTTCCTCGACGTTGTCGGAGATGTACTCCGAGAAGCTGAACACGACGCCGGGGAAGGCGTCGCCGAGCTCGCGCTCGAGCTGCTCGGTGAGCTTCTCCTTGGTGAGCCCCCGCGGCCAGTCGTCGAACGGCACCA
The DNA here is from genome assembly GCA_035603475.1 of Thermoanaerobaculia bacterium. Taxonomy (GTDB): domain Bacteria; phylum Acidobacteriota; class Thermoanaerobaculia; order Multivoradales; family UBA5704; genus JASLEW01. The sequence goes on along the minus strand of DATNKH010000060.1, from coordinate 1,678 downwards.
GCGGCGCGAACAGCTCGATGTTGCCGAAGCCGGTGACGTCGGTGCCGTCGTCCGGGCGGCCGAGCTGCGACACCACCGTCTCCACCTGCGGATGCCGGCGCAGGATCTCGCGGATGCGACCGACGTAGCGCGACGACTGCTCGAGCGACACCGAGTTCGGCAGCGTGGCGCGGATCCAGAAGTTGCCCTCCTCGAGCTTGGGCATGAATTCGCGGCCGATCCCCAGGAACAGCAGCACGCACAGCGCGATCGGCGCCAGCGCCACCGCCAGCGCGCCCCATCGGTAGCGCAGCGCGAGGTCGAACAGCGGATCGTAGAGGCGATGCAGGAAGCGCATCAGCGCGTTCTCGCTCTCCTCGGCGTCGGGCGGCACCAGGCGCGACATGAGCGTCGGCGTCAGGGTCAGGGCGAGCACCGCCGCGCCGAAGATGGCGTAGGCGTAGGTGTGGGCCATCGGCGAGAAGATCACCCCCGACACGCCGGTCATGGTGAAGAGTGGCAGGAAGGTGACGAAGATGATCAGCCGCGAGAACGCCAGCGGTCTCCCCACCTCCCCGACCGCCGTCACCACCCGGTCGTACATCGTGCCGATGCCGTGCGAACCAAGGTGACGGAAGATGTTCTCGACCACGATCACCGTCGAGTCCACGATGATGCCGAAGTCGACCGCGCCGAGCGAGATGAGGTTGGCGGGCGTGTCCCCGACCACCATGCCGCAGAAGGCGAAGAGCAGCGCCAGCGGGATGTTGATCGCGGCGATCAGCGCGCCGCGAGCGTTGCCCAGGAACAGGAACAGCACCACCGACACCAGCACCATGCCGAGCAGCAGGTTGTGCATCACCGTGCGGGTGGTGACCCGGACCAGGCTGCCGCGGTCGTAGTAGGGAGCGATCTCCATGCCCGGCGGCAGCAGGTGATGGTCGCGGATGATGGCGATGCGCCGGTGGATGCCCTCCAGGGTCGGCTTGGTCTCGCCGTCGTAGCGCATCAGCACGATGCCCTGCACCACGTCGTCGTCGCGGTCCTTGCCGACGATGCCGAGGCGCGGCCGCGCCCCCTCGACCACGCGGGCGACGTCGCGCACCCGCACCGGGATGCCGTTGGTCGTCTGCACCACCACGTTCTCGAGGTCGTGGACACCGCGCAGCAGGCCGAGGCCGCGCACCGTGTAGGCCTGCTCGCCGAGCGTCAGGCGCTGGCCGCCGACGTTCTGGTTGCTGTTGGCGATCGCCTGCGTGACCTGGGACAGTGTCAGCTTCTGGCCGCGCAACCGGTAGGGATCGACCTCCACCTGGTACTGCTTGGTCTCGCCGCCGAAGCTGGTGACGTCGATCACCCCGGGGACCGCCTTGAATTCGCGCTCGAGGAGCCAGTCCTCCGCGGTCTTGAGATCGCGCAGCGAGTAGCCCTTGCCGCGCACCACGTAGCGGAAGACCTCGCCGATGGCGTTCCAGGGCGAGATCGACGCCTGCAGGCCGCCCGGCAGGGTGACGAACTGCAGGCGATTGATCACCTCCTGGCGCGCATCCTTGTAGCGGGTATCCCAGTTGAAGTAGCACTTGACATCGGAGAGTCCGAACAGCGACTGCGAGCGGATGTGGTCGAGCCCCGGCATGCCGAAGAGGCCGATCTCGAGCGGGATGGTGACGTAGCGCTCCGTTTCCTCGGAGCTCCAGCC
>DATNKH010000059.1:0-3071 GCA_035603475.1 Thermoanaerobaculia bacterium | reverse complement strand
CGGCGCCTCACCTCCACGCGCGGAGCCCAGCGGAGGAGCCTCACTTCGCGAGCTGGCCGCAATCGAGCACCTCGCTGGTGCCAGCTGCCGGCAGGCGGCAGTGCTGGATGCTCGAGGAGGTCGAGGCCGCGGCAGGTTGCGCGGCGGGGCCGGCATAGACGACCACCGGATGCCGGTTGACGGCGGCAACGAGCATGCCGATCACCCCGCCCCCGATGACGACCAGCACGCCGCCGATGAAAGCTCCCTCGCTGAAGAAGGGGTCGCTGCAGTGGTGACACTGGCTCTGGGCGACCAGGAATCCGGGCAGAACGCCCGCGGCCGCGCCGTAGCCGAATCCCCGCCCGATCAAGCGCCTCTGGTCGCGCAGCACTCGCCGGACCTCCGCGGTGGGGACGGTCCGCTCACGCCCCGAGGCGTCGTGCCAGGAGGTGACCTCCGTCCCGAGCCTCACCGCCAGGGCTTGCTGAACGACTTCACCGCTGGTCAGCTCGATCGTCGCGGGTTCGCCCGCGAGGTCGTCGTTGATGTCTTGGAGCTTCCCCGGATCGGGCGCCCCGGGCCGTCCCGCGCCCGCGGCGCGTGCGCCGGCGGTGGCGCAGCCCTGGAACAGGATTGCAGGCAGCAGGATGATGGCGATCAAGCTTCGCATGGAGCCTCCTTGGATCGAGGCCCGCGGCGGCGGGCTCGGTCTGGCGCCGAAGCGCGGAAGCCCTCCGGATCGTGTCTCCCGCCAGGCAGCTCCATGAGCAGCGATCTGCAGAGTGACAATGCCCTAAGATACCCTGTCAGTCCCGCTACCGCCATTCGAGGTTCTATCGGGTCTAGACCCCCTGAACCCCATTGAGGTACGCCACCGGTCTTCGCCCGCGCGAGATGCCGCCGGCGATATGATGCGGCGCGAGCCCGCCCGGGGAGAGGCCTCGAGGATCTAACGCGGATCGAATGCGGATCGAACGGGATGAAGACGGGATGAAGAAGAAGAGACAGAAGCTGGTCGCTGTGCAGGTGGCGACCGCGTCCGGCGACGCCGGCGTCCCGGCGATCGTGCCCGTGGAGGGCGGCTCCATCGAGGAGCTGCTCGCGGCCTGGCGAGTGGTGCAGATCCAGCCGCTGGGGCCGCCGACCTCCGATGACGGCAGGGAAGGACGTTACTTCGCGCTCCTGCTGCTCGAGGAGCTCGCCGCCGAGGAGAGCGCCGGACGCCTCGGGTTCGGCGCCACCTGAGCCGGGGCGGCCGCCGCCCAACCGACCACCGCCTGCTCCCGTGCCCGTGCCCGCGACCGCCGTGGAGCTTGGCCGCCTCTCTCCCGCTGCGTTCCGGCGGTTCCTCGCGGCGGCGGGCATCCGCCGGTTCTTCCTGGCCTGGGACGAGGAGGCCGGAGACGTCCGCGCCTCGCATCCCGAGCTCGCGCCGCTGGCGCGGGTGCTGGCCGCGGACCGGCGCGACTTCGACCGCCACGAGGGGATCTTCGTCCAGGTGGCGCCCGACACCGGCGTGCTGCAGGGCGCCTTCATCCATCGCACCTGCCGCGGCCAGGCGGCGGGCGGCGTGCGCTTCTGGCGCTACGACACGGTCGAGGAGTTCCTGCGCGACGGCCTGCGCCTGGCTCGCGGGATGACCCACAAGAATGCCCTCGCGGGGCTCTGGTGGGGCGGCGGCAAGGGCGTCATGGTGGACGAGCAGGCAGCGCCCGCCGGCAGCCCGCGCCGGCGCCGGATCTACGAGGAGTACGGCGAGCTGCTGAGCAGCCTGCGCGGCTGTTACGTCACCGCCGAGGACGCCGGCACGTCGGCCGAGGACATGGCGGCGGTCTTCAGCCGCACCCGCTTCACGACCTGCATCCCGCCGGCGCTCGGCGGCAGCGGCAACCCTTCGGCGCCGACCGCGCGCGGCGTGGTGCGCGGCATGGAGGCGGCGCTCGCCCACCTTGGCCGCGGCGGCCTCGCCGGCACGACGGTCGCGGTGCAGGGCCTGGGGCACGTCGGCGAGCCGCTGGTCGAGCTGCTGCGCGAGCAAGGCGTGGCGCGGGTGATCGGCTGCGACCTCGACGCGGAGCGATGCGAGGCGCTGCAGCGCCGCTTCGCCGGCCCGGCAGGCCCCGCCGCGAGCTTCACCTTCACCGCCCGCGTCGCCGGCCGTGACAACTCCTGGATCCTCGAGCAGCCGGCCGACGTCTTCGCTCCCTGCGCGACGGGCGGCGTGCTCGGGCCCGGCACCATCCCGCGGCTCGCCGCCCGCATCGTCTGCGGCGCCGCCAACAACCAGCTCGAGGATCCGGAGCGCGACGACCTGCTGCTGCAGCGGCGCGGAGTCCTCTACCTGCCCGATTTCCTGGTCAACCGCATGGGGATCGTCCACTGCGCCGACGAGCAATACGGCTACGTCGGCGACGAGGACCCGCGGATCGCCGCGCACCTCGGAACCTCGCCCCAGGCGCCCGGAGCCGACGCCGCCGACCGCTGGGAGAACAGCATCTACAACCTCTCGCTCGCCATCCTCGCCGAGGCCACGCGGCGCGGCGAGCCGCCCGCCCGCGTCGCCCTGCGCCTGGCCGAGAGCCGGTCGCGAGAGCCGCATCCGATCTGGGGCCACCGCGGCGCGGCGATCATCCGCGCGCTCACCCGGCAAGGCGCCTGGGCCGGTGTCCCGCGGGCCACGAGCTCTCCCGGCTGACCGCCCGGGCTCAAGACCGGTCGCCCGAGCCCCCGGGCAGCCGGCGCAGCACGACGAGCGTCGTGTCGTCGTCGGGCGCGCCCGGGCCCCGATGGCGACGCCAATCCTCCAGCAGGCCGTCCAGGATCTCCGCCGCGGATCGCCCGGCGAGCTGGTCGAGCAGGAGGCGCGGACGCTCGAAGCCATACGGTTCGCCGCCTCCCCGGCCGGCGGCGACGGCTTCGAAGAGCCCATCGGAAGAGAGCACCAGGACGGCTCCCGGCGCCAGCGTGAGCGCCAGGTCGGCGTAGCGGCGGGGCGGCCCCTGGCCGAGGGGCAGGCCGGGAAGCGCCACCTCGCGGGCGGGCTTCCCGGGCTCGGCCAGCAGCGGGTAGGGGTGGCCGGCGTTGGCGAA
>DATNKH010000058.1:0-12441 GCA_035603475.1 Thermoanaerobaculia bacterium | reverse complement strand
CCGGCGGTCGAGGGCCACCGGGTCGAGCGTCCGGATGCCCAGCTCGGCCGCCTGGGCGGCATCTTCGGCGCCGACGTCGACGAAGGCGTCCGCGACCGTGAACGGCGGCGCCGCCGGCCCGGTCCGCGGCTGCAGATGGATCGAGCGCGCCGCGACCACGCCCGGGATGTCACCGCGGCCGCCGGCCACCCAGACCAGCTGGCCCTCGTGGGCCTGTTGCCAGAGGGCGCCGGCGGGGTTGTCCGGATCGGCCGCGGCGAGGCGCAGGTACCCGTCGCCGTCGATGCGGCTGACGACGAATCCTGGCTCGCCCAGCGGGCACGCCACCAGGCGCCGCGGCCGGCCCGAGCCGAACGTCACCGTGAGGTTGCCGAGAGCATCGGAACGCGCCGGCAGCCCGCGACCCAGCCGCTCGCGGATGAACGCGGCGGCAGCCTGCTCCCGGCCGGCCACGGCCGCAATCCGGAGGTAGGCCTCGAGATCGCGGCCCGCGTCCCCCGCGTCCGGGGCGTGCATCGGAGCGACGAGGTCCTGGCCTCTCGGAGCTGCCGCGGCACCGGCGGCGCGAGGGGAGGTCGCGGCAGCGCCGGCCGGCGCTCCGCCGGCGCCCATCCGTGCCGCCGAGAAGGACAGGGCGATCAGGGCGCAGCCGGCCGCCAGGAGCGCCCGGGCGCGATTCTTCGCCGGCGATCCAGCGCGACGATCCTCTCCCGGCGGCTGCGTGGACATCAGCACGGCAGGATCAGCGCAGCCCGGCCAGGAAGTCGGCGATCGCGGCGTTGACCGCGGCCGGCTCGGGTCCCTCGGGGCGAAGCACGGCGGGATCATAGCGGCCGGGCGCCCGGCGCTCCGGGAGAGTAAGCCTACAGTCCCTCGGGGTCTACAGGAGGCGGCGGGAGCAAGGCCTCTATTTGCTCAACGAGGCTTGGCAGATGGTCGGTGACGAGATCCCACACCAGCCCCGGCTCCACATCGCCGTACTCGTGCGCCAGGACGTTGCGTTGGGCGATGATCTTCCGCCAAGGGATCTCGGGATGTTCCTCACGAAGCTCCGCGCTTACCCGGCTCGCCGCCTCGCCGACGATCTCGATTGTTCGTTCCACCGCGCGCTGCAGCTGGCGGTCCTGCCGAAAGGCCTCGAGAGTCACGCCGCGGGTGAAGTCGAGAGCGTCGCGCGACGCTTGCAGTATGTCCCAGAGATAGGAGACATCTCGCGGCTCATGCTGCATAGAGGACCCGCCGCGTGGTGAGGATCTCGTGACGACGGTACGGGTTGCGTAGCCCGCCCCGGGTCACCAGGTCGACGTTGCGCCGCAGCAGGGCCGCGAGCTCGTCTTGCATGTCGACGAGGTCGAACAGGCTTCGCCGATTCTCCGGCGCGAAGGTCACCAGCACGTCGATGTCGCTGTCAGCCGAGAAGTCCTCTCTCAGCACCGATCCGAACAAGGCCAGCTCCTTGACCTGCCACCTCCGGCAGAAGTCCTGGATGGCTGCCATCGGGACCTGGATCTTGGTGTCGGACGCCTCGCTCGCGGCCATGCGTGGCACCGTAGCCGCAGGGTCGAAGCCTGTCAACCCCGCCCGCCACGCCCGGAGAAGTCACGCCGCAGCCATGGGTGGGCGCTGACGGCCAGGCCCCGTCCTTCGGTACATCTCTTGCACCCGACTCCGGCAGGGCATCGCGGGCTTCGCGCCCGCTGCCTCGAGATATCGCCAGGAGGTGGTCGATGCGTGAGTCAGGGCGGCGATCGCCGGGCCAAGCGCCGCGGAGCGGGGTGAGCCGCCGGATGTTCCTGGAGCTCTCGGTGGCGGGCGCGGTGGTGGCGGGTGCGGCGCGGCTCGGGGTGGCGCAGGAGACCCAGGCGAACGGCATGCCGTACCGCACGCTCGGGCGCACCGGCGAGAAGGTCTCGCTGGTCGGCGTCGGCGGCGCGCATCTCGGCAGGCTGGACGACGAGCAAGAGGCGTTCCGCATCGTGCGCACCGCCATCGACTCCGGCATCAACTTCATGGACAACTCGTGGGACTACAGCGACGGCAAGAGCGAGGAGCGCATGGGCAAGGCGCTGCGCGACGGCTACCGGCAGCGGGCCTTCCTGATGACCAAGATCGACGGCCGGACCCGGCGGTCAGCGGCACAGCAGCTCGACGAATCGCTGCGGCGGCTGCAGACCGATCACCTCGACCTGTTGCAGTTCCACGAGATCATCCGGATGACCGACCCCGACCGGATCTTCGCGCCGGGCGGCGCGCTCGAGGCGGCGCTGTCGGCGCAGCAGGCTGGCAAGGTCCGCTTCCTCGGCTTCACCGGCCACAAGAGCCCGGACATCCATCTCCACATGCTGGCGACGGCCGCCGCGCACCAGTTCACGTTCGACACCGTGCAGATGCCGCTCAACGTCATGGACGCCCATTTTCACAGCTTCGCCGACCAGGTGCTCCCGGCCGCGCTCAGCCGTCACATGGGAGTGCTGGCGATGAAGACCATGGGCGATCACCACATCCTCGACAGCCGGGCGGTGTCGCCGTTCGAGTGCCTGCACTACGCCATGAACCTGCCGGTCAGCGTGGTGATCACCGGCTGCGACTCGCTCGCGATCCTGCGGCAGGCGATCGACGCCGCGAAGGAGTTCCGGCCGCTGAGCGACGCGCAGCTGGCGGCGCTCAGGGCCAAGACCGCGCGGGCTGCCGAGGCGGGCAGGTACGAGCTCTACAAGACGAGCGACCATTTCGACTCGACCGCGCACCATCCCGAGTGGCTGGGCTGAGGCGGCCGGCGCCGCTCACACGCCGTAGTGCACCGCCAGGTCCTGGTAGGTCGGATTGAGCTCCGGCTCGTAGCGACAGGCGCGGGTGACGCCGCTGCGAAGATTGTCCGGGATCACCAGCTCGCTGAGGCCGCCGCCAAATTCGAAGGCCCGTACGTGCGAGCCGATCCAGTCGGCAAGACCCTGGCTCCACGTCGCCTCCGCGAAGGTGTAGCTGCTCGCGCCCCACACCGCCACGAAGACCTGCGCCTCCCGCACTTCCCCGGTCCCGGCGTCCACCACCGGCACCGTCGCGCCGCAGTAGTCCACGAACAGTTTCTCGCCGGGCCGGTGGACCTGGCGCATGCACAGGTCCAGCTTCCCCCGCCAGGCCCCGTATAGCTCGCAGAAACGGCTGTACTGGTAACCGTCCGGCTGCCGCTCCCGGTACTCCTGCCAGACCAGGCTCAGCGTCACGTCCTTGAGCTTCAGCTCCTCATGGACCTGCACCCAGTCCACTGTCGGTCGCTCGCGCCGCGGCGGTCGCCGCGCCGGCGGATAGAGCCGTCGCTCGAGCTCCTCGCCGCTCCACCTCTCCCACCCCGCTTCCAGCACGCCAGCCCGCTGCGCCCGCTCCAGGTACTCCGCGACGCTCGCCCTCCCGACACCGCACACCCGACTGGCCTGCCGCTGGCTCAAACCGCACACCAGAAGCAGCCGCAATGCCTCCTGAATTTTCCTCATGCTGAGTCTCCGTGCCGGCATCTCCCTCCCTTCGTGGTGAAGGACGAGGATGCCACAGCGTCGGAGCCCAACTCGTCGCTCGTTCCGACCGGAAGGCGGCCACCCTTCCGATCGATGCCGGCCACCCTTCCGACGACCACCCGCAAGTGGCCGCCTTCGCATCGGAAAGGGTGGCCGCCTTCACCCCGGAAGGGTGGCCGCCTTCACGTCGGAATCCCTGGCCGGCTTCGCCCGGAATACGCACGCGTATGCCAGGAAACCTGTGGTAGGCCTCTCGGGCCTGATGGCGGAATTCTCGTCCCTGCTCCGGCTCCTGCTGTTTCTCGGCAATCTTTGCCGGGCTGCCGGGCGGGGGCAACCCTCTCATCTCCCCCGCGCGCGCCTGGCCGTGCCGACTTCCAGGCCCAGCGGTGGTCGGCGGCTCGGGGTTAGAACGGCACGACATAGGCCCAGGCGCGGCGGGCTGGCGAGCCCCTGGAAGACCGGTACATCGGGAGTCTCCCCGATGCCGGCCACGGCCCTATGCGGTGGCCGAAGTCGAGACCGACACCCGCCCACCGACACCAATACCGGCCGCGCTGCACCCCGGGCGAAACCATCCGCACACGCTGGAAGTCGGAACAAACGCAGGCGGCGGCCCCGAAATAGACCGGGCGTTTACAGGGGGCCCCCCGCCCGGCCGGGCAACCACCGTTCGCCACCCCTCCATCTTTCCTCGCTACGCCAGACCGAGATGGATCAATAGAAACAATTCAATGAGTAAATAAGCTTGCCGTTGAGCTCCTCAACGACTAGCATCCAGCACAGCAAAGGGTTGGGGCGAAGTGTCCCCAGCGCCAATTCTGCGGCGGACCAGAGAGCACTGCCTTCCCGTAGGATCATCGGTGGCTGGCAAGGGGCGGCCTGATGTGGGATTGTCGTAGTGGCGGCAGCCGAAAGGGGAGCGCCAAGCCGACCACGTCAGCCAACCACGAGCCTCCGCCCGTCGATTCGCTCCGCCAGTTGGTCGCCTTCGTCGGAACAGGTGGTCACCTTCGGCGGAATCGGCATCCACAGCTTCATAATGGGTGAAAGGAGGTTTGATGACTACCGTTGGAATGCCTTTCGTCGCGATTATCGGTGGATTCTGGCAGTTTAAGAATGATCCCGCTGTATTCGGCGAAGCCAAGAAAACAGCATCCGAGATCGGTGCCGCGCTTGCGAACGCGGGGATGGGCCTCGTAGTCTACTTCTCTAATGACGAATCGCTGGAGCCACATGTGGTTTCAGGCTACGTTAAGGCGTTACCAGTGGGCGGTGGTAGAAAATGCATTCGAGTTCGTTTTGCGGAATCACAGAAGGGCACAGTGAAGTTCGCCGAACAGCTAACACGAAGTGAACTGTTCGAACTAAGTCTCTTTGCTGGGCACGAGTGGGAAGCTCCGTTTTATCGTTCGCTCGTGGCCACTGACGGAGTTGACGCTGTGCTGTTAATGGCAGGTGCCCGGTCGACACTGATTGCTGGGCAGATAGCCTTAGCCCGCCCGTTGCCCATTCTCGCCGTAGACAAGTTTGATGGCGCTGCCGGCACTGTCCGAAGCGAACTTGCTATTGGGGAGAGGGACTACCCCTCCGCAGCAACTCACAGCGCAGCGGAGTTAGTGGCATGGCTGAAGGTCAAGTTGGTCGCGCGTGCAGAAGAGCAGGCGCTTGCTCGTCTTCGAGAGCAAAAGTACCTGCAGGCTACCTCTCAGAAGCGAAAGACCCTATGCGCGGTGGGTGCTTTCGCGGCGCTTCTATGCACAGTCTTTTTTGGCGTGGCGGTAGTGCCAACGCCAGCCTTTTATCCATTCCTGACTCTCACGGGTTTAATAGCCGCCGGCGCCACGGGTGCTCTCGTCCGATCGCTGATCTGGGGATCGGAAGATACACCTCCGACTAGGTCTCTTTTCCTGGGCGGTGTTGCAGGTTTCGTCGTTGGGCTTGCTTATCTGGTTCCTCAATGGGTTGGCGCTCCTGGGGTCCTGGCGCCCTCAGCAACGACCGTCGGAGCGACGGACAAGATACAATTTGTGTCAGCCGTCTTAGTCGCCGTTTCGGCCGGTGTAGGATTTGACACCGTCTTCACTCGCCTGAAGAAGCAAGCAGAAGACCAACCGATTGGTGCTTCAGGCTCAAAGTGATCGGATCCTAAGAACTGGACACCGCGTCGCGTGCCACCGCGCTCATGACTGGCCTCCTTGCCCGAGCAGCCAGTCGTAGTCCCAGGCCCGCGCCCTGGGCGGGGTCGTCATGGCCGAGGACCAGGGCAAGCCTCTGGAGGGTCCGGCCCTCCTCGTGGGCGTCGCCATAGAGCCGGTAGACGGACGCGCAGGCGCGCCGTTCCTCCTGCTGAACGGCGGCGAGAGCTGTCAAACCTCGATCCTGGTAGGAGACGGCCGTGAGCGTCGAGAGGAGAGCAGGTACTGGCCGCGGTCAAAGCGGCCACCGTAGGCGTTCACTTGACACATGCCAGCAGATTTCGTGGGACCCGTCTATGATGGTTGCGGGGTCGGTCTATTTGGGAAATGTCGGCTGAGAAGCGGAGCCGGCTCGCAGGCCGCGGCAGAGGTCTCGAGTCACGGCTGCCGGCAGCCACCGGGAAGGGGAACGCCATGATGATCCTGATGGCCGTGCTGTTCGGCTCGCTGCTCCTCTACAGGGGGTTGGGAGCTCTCGGCGTCGGCCCGCTGGCCGCCTGGCCGGCGGCGACGCGGTGGGCGCTCGCCACCCTCTTCCTGCTGACCGCCTCCGCTCATTTCAACCGCATGAAAGAGGACCTGGTCCGCATGCTTCCCGTCTGGGCGCCGGCCCCCCGCCTCACCATCTACCTGACTGGCGTCTGTGAGATCTTGGGGGCCTTCGGTCTTCTGCTACCCGCAACCCGCCGCTGGGCCGGCCTTGCGATGATCCTCTTCCTGATCGCCATTTTCCCCGCCAACATCAAGGCCGCCCGGGAGCGCCTCCCCATCATGGGCAAGCCCGCCCCGCCGCTGGCCCTGAGGCTGCCGATGCAGCTCCTCCTCATCGGCCTCCTCTGGTGGACCACGCAGTAGCGGCCCCTCGGCGCCGATGCGCGAGCGGGGCTCGAAACGGTGCAGCGCCTCTACCTTGCCGAGATCCCCGTGATCTTCCGCCAATAGGAAGCGGGGAGATACATCGCTCGGTGGTGCCGTCGAGAGGGAGCTCTCTCAGGCCCTGGCACCCCCCGGGCGGCGTGCCTTGTCTTCAGTCTCGTGCAGTCGGGCCATCGCCGCCTGAAGGTCGGCGTACGTTTCAGGGCTTTGGGTCATCCTCCTGGCGATCCGATGCCGCCCGGAGCATGCCGGAGGCGGCGGACGGCAGGGCCTCGACGCTCCCAAGGGCCGAGAGGCATTTCTCCGAGAGGCGGAGCGCCGAGCGAGAGCGATCAGGAGACCGGCATCGGCCACAATCGGGCCGCTCACCGCGCGATCTCGACCTCGCCGGCAAGCTCCTCCTTCGGGTAGCTCACGGCCGGTACTCCGGCCTCGCCCAGCACCTCGAGAAAGCGCTCCACTGGAAGCCCGGCGAGCTTCGCCGCCTGCGCGAGAGTGGCCTGCCCCGCTTCGAAGAGATGGACTGCCATTGAACGGTGGACGCCGACCGCAAGCAAACGCTCGTCGAAAGGAATGGCCAGGATGGCCGGCCGGCCGTGCTTGGTGATGATCGACAGACGCCCCTCCTCGGCGTCGCGCATAAGGTCGCCGGTCCGGTTGCGGAGATCACGCACAGTAAATACATCGAAGGGTTCCGTCATAGAGAACTCCTCCAAGTTGTGCCTACGAAGCGTAGCACAAGTCGGAAGCCATACGCCGGCCGGTGTCTGTCCAGCGGACTCGCCGGAGTGCCCGGCCCTACTCCTCAATCGGCTTCGGTGTCGAGCCCCGCGGCTGGTGATAGATGCCGGCCCAGAAGGGGCCGGTCGCCTGATGAGTCGTATTGACGTCGTGGTAGAGGACCGTGCCACGTGTGCATTTCACCGGGGTTCCGTCGTCGGCGATGTCGTCGAGCTCGCCGGCGAACGTGATGACGACCTCGCCGTAGATCCCGCCCGGATTGTGGAGATGGCGGGGCGAGCCCCAGTTCTCGACCGCAGCCACGGCCCAGATCTCCTTGGTTTGCGGGTTCACGAAGAGCGGCGCGAGAGCTCGCACGCGCCGATTTGCCGGATCGCTTTCGACCTGCCATTTGAGTCCGAGGGGCCCGAGCTTTTCCATCACCCCCTGCACACGACGGATCGATTCATCAACCTCGAACAGCGCAGCTGGAAAGTTCATGGTGCTCTCCTTTGTAAAGATGTAAAGAGCGGCCACCTCCCTTGGGGTGGCCGATGCAGAAGATGCTCCCGCCAGCGGTCGCAGCGTTGGCGCGGGTGGGAGCTCCTGTCCATCCTAATGGAGACGGATCGTATATGCCCGGACGCTCGGCGTGAGCGCCGCGACTGGTCAGGCCCTGGCCCGGTGAGCGTGCCGGCGGCAGAGAGGAAGATCAACGTCTTCCAGGGATATGGACGGATCGCGGGAGCCATGACCTCTGTACGAGAGCTCCGCCGGACACGTTGCGGAGAAGAGGCTGGCACCCGGGCGCCGCTCACACGTAGCCGAGGGCGCGGAGCTGCGCGTCGAGCTCCGGGGAGATCGGCGGCCGCCTGGCCGCGGCGTCGGCGCCCGGATTGTCGCGATGGAGCCGGCGCAGCCGCGCCATGAGAAAACCGAAGCGCACGCTGCCCGCATCCGCCAGGTTGTGCAGCTCGTGCGGGTCGCGGCGGAGGTCGTAGAGCTCGGCAGCGGGATTGGGGCGCTCGCGGACCAGCAGGTGCATGCCGCCGGCGACGAGGCTCGCGATGCGGGTCCCGGCCAGCGAGAGGTCCGAGGAGACCTCCCGCTCGACCGGGGTGTCCGCGCCGGCCAGCAGGCGGAGGTCCAGGCCCGGGAAGGCCGGTGGGATGCCGGCGCCCGCGGCGGCGAGGATCGTCGGCAGCAGGTCGAGGTGCTGGGCCGGCGACTCCACCCTCCGGCCCGCGTACCGTCCGTCCGGCCAGCGGACGACGAGCGGCACGTGGAGGATCTCCTGGTAGAGGCTGTGGCCGTGGGCGAAGAGCCCGTGGTCCAGGAACTCCTCGCCATGGTCCGCGACCAGGACGATCACCGTCCGGTCGTAGAGGCCCAGCTCGCGCAACCGCCGCAGGAGGAGGCCGAACTGATGGTCGGCGTGCGCGATCTGGGCGTCGTAGAGCGCCTCGAAGTTGCTGCTCAGGCCGCTCCTGGTGAGCCCGGGCCGCGTGGCGAGGGCGGCCGCGACGTCCTGCGGGCCGGGACGGCACAGCGCGGCGTCGGCCTGGGCGGCGAAGCGCCGGCGATCCTCCGCCGCCGGCAGGTAGGGCTCGTGCACGTCCATGGCATGCAGGTAGGCGAAGAACGGCCGGCGGCGGTCGCGCGCGTCGAGCCAGCGGAAGAGCTCCCGGTTGACGTCCTCGGCGGGCCGGGCGACGAAAGACGGCGCCTCCGGATCGAAGAGCTGGACGAAGCGATCGAACCCGCGGCCGAAGCCCGCCTCGGCGGAGATCGCGGGGTTGGTGCTGACGCCCAGCGTCTCGTAGCCGGCCTCGTGCAGCATCTCCGGCAGCGTGCGCAGCGCATCGGGCAGGGCGTCCATGCGTTCCATCACGCCGTGCGCGAGGGGCGGGAGGCCCGTCAGCATCGAGGCGACGGAGCTCTTCGTCCATCCCGACTGGGACCAGGCGCGGGCGAAGACCGTGGCCTGGGCGGCGAAGGCGTCGATCTCCGGCGAGACGGGCCGCCGGTAGCCGTAGACGCCGAGGTGGTCCGCGCGCAGGGTGTCGATCATGTAGAGCACCACGTTGGGACCGGCCGCGGTGGCCGGCCGGCTGGCTGCCGCGGCAGGCGCGCTGCCGCCCTCCGGGCAGCCGGCGGCGACGATCTCGGGAGCGGCGAGGGCCAGCCCGGCGGTGTCGGGGTTGGCGCTCTTGCCGGGCCACGCCAGGAACGAGATCCGGGCGACGGCGGTCTTCTGGTTGGTCAGCGGGAGGTTGGCCGGCGAGGAGAACGTCGGCTGCTCGAAGCGCAGCGGGCGGCTCGCGGCGGCCCCGTCCCAGTCGACCGCGATCTCGAGCGCGGCGCCCGGTCCGAGGCGGTCGGTGCGCCAGGGACGGATCGCCTGCCAACGCAGGCTGCTGCCGGGATGGACCTCCAGGAAGTAGTCGACGCGGGTGAGGAAGGGCAGCGCGATGGCGCCCGGCGTCGCCGAAGGCGCGGGCCGCGGCATCGCCGGCGCGGCCTTGGCGCCGAAGCCGATCCAGTCCCAGGCGACCGCGAGACGCCGCTTCGCGGGAGCGCCCCGGGGCGCGGGGGGCTCGGCCCGGAAGTGCGCGAAGCGGAGCTCCATCCGGTTCTCGCCCGGGCGCAGGACGCCGGCGGGAATCGTCATCTCGTAGGACTGGAAGTCCGGCTCCAAGCGAGTCAACCCCACCCGCGTGCCGTTGACCAGGAACGCGATCTCCTGCGGCGGGGCGTCGGCGAGGTCGATGGGCCGGCAGCGGAAGTACAGGGTGAAGGCACCGCGGCTGAAGCGTGTGAAGCGGAGGGTGGCGGCCTCTCCCATCGCCCAGACGAACGAGGTCTTGCCGCGCCAGAGCTCGTCGATGGACCAGCCGGAGAGCAGGTGCGGACGGGCCTCGGGCGTCCCCAGGTCGAGGAAGCGCGTCTCGGCCGCGACCGCGGCCTGCGGCAGCTGGCGGGCGAGATCGAGGCGCGCGCAATCCACCTCGCTCGGGCGGCCGGCCCGAAACGCCGCCAGGGCGGCGACCAGCGCGAGCCAGACGACGAAGCGCCGCGGGCTCTGGAGGCGGATGCCAAGGGGCGGGGGGCGGCGGCGAGCGGTGTCGTTCATGTCATCTCCTCGTTCCTCATCTGATCTTCACGTTGCCGTCGAAGGCGCGGCAGGGCGGAACAGCGGGCCGCTCGGGCCGCGGCGGCCGGCAGTCTCGGCAGTCTCGGCAGTCTCGGCGGTCGCGGCGGTCGCGGCGGTCGGTGCGGCCACGGCGGTAACCGCCGCGCTGCCGGCGGCCGGCCAGCCCAGCGCGGCGAGAGCGACCCTGCCGATCACCGCCGGCGCCAGCGTCCGGCGCACGCGGTCCCGCGCCCGCGCGCCGGTGTCCCGCGCCAGGTCGGGCCGGTCGTAGACCATGCGCATCAGCGCCGCCGCGTGCTGGACGTCCGGCTCGGCCCAGACGCTGCCGCGCTGGTAGGGTCCGTCCGGGACCGTCACGGTCGCCTCGCGGTAGTCGACCAGGAAGGAGCTGTCGCGGTCCATGAACTGGAGGTTCCCCGAGTAGCCGGTGGCGATCACCGGCATGCCGTAGGCCATCGCCTCGGCGCAGGTGTAGCCGAAGCCTTCGGCCCGGTGCAGGGAGACATAGCAGTCGCCGGCGGACAGCAGGCGCAGCAGGTCGTGATGCGCCAGCGGCTCGACGACCAGCCGCAGGTCGAGCCCGCGCGGGGCCGCGGCCAGGAGACGCTGGATCCTCTCCCGGTGGTGCAGCCGGTGACCGTTGGCGATCCGCAGCACCAGGCAGACGTCGTCCTGGCCGCCGAAGGCCTCTGCGAAGGCTTGGATCACCGCCTCCGGGTTCTTCCTCTCGATCGAGCTGTTGGCGTCGAAGACGAAGAGGAAGGTGAGCTTCTCCGGCTCGAGGCCGAATTCTCGCTTGGCGCCGGGAGGCGGCAACGCGTCGCAGTCCAGGACGCAGGGGACGGTCGCGACCTCGCGACGCATGAAGCGCCGCAAGCTCTCGGCCGCGAAGTCGGAGCATGCCCACACCTGGTCGAAGTCCTCGTAGACCTGCGGCCAGTAGTGGCTGCCGTCCCGTTGCTCCCAGGCGAGATAGGCGATGTTGCGCCGGCCGCGGGTGACGTGCTCGGGGTACCTCGGCAGGAGCATCTCGTGCTGGTGCGGGTAGCTGACGAAGAGGTTGGTGTCCAGGCGATGGTCGTAGGCCCGCACGAAGTCCGCGATCGACAGATCGGCCGCCATGGCGGAGTCGCCCAGCAGGTTGGGCTGGACCCGCACACCCGCGGCGCCGAGGGCCTGGCCGAGGCCCCGGGTGAGGGTGCCCAGGCCGATGGGACTCTTGTGGTAGCCGAAGAGGTTGACTCCCCGGCATTCCGGGAGCAGCCCGCCCATGCCGCAGACACCGCCCGCGCCCCGCCGCCGCCGGCCGGCGCCGCCTATCGGGGCGGCGACCTCGAGGGCCTCGAACACCGTGCGGGCGGCGCCGCGCGGCCGTTGTGCGCGGCGCAGCTGGTCCTCCTGCCGGCGATCGAAGCGATCGCGCGCCGCGCCGGTGACCCGGCGGTAGCTCGCCAGGGCGACGCGGAAGCGGCGGTCGCGAGCGAGGAGAGTCCCCAGCAGCGCCTCCTGCCCCTCGGGCAGCAGCGGCGAGGGCGTCCGGCAGGCGTTCGCCGACAGCTCGAAGGTGAGGCCGATGCCGGCCCAGGGCTGCTGCTCCATGACCCAGAGGTACATGAGGACGTCGTCGGCGTCGTACTCCAGGCCATGGCGAAGCGCGGTCAGCAGGTTCTCGGCGAGCTCCGTGCGGCCCTCGCCGACGAGGCCCAGCGGCCAGCGATCCATGAAGGACCGGGTGCGGTCGAGGAACGAGAAGATGCGTGCCAGGGAGCGCCCCTGCGCTCGCGCCGCGAAAGCCGCCGCGGCGCCGCCGGGCAGGCAGTGGTCCCGGGGCGCGACGTCCGCGAGCCAGCGCACGAACGCGGGGGCATCGTCGAAGAGCAGGTCCGGGAACGCTTGGCGCACGTCCGCCCGCTCCTCGACGAGCCGCCGCACGTGCGCGATCGGCGAGACGTCGTAGTGCTCGAGCCCCCCCGCCCGCACC
>DATNKH010000057.1:0-3095 GCA_035603475.1 Thermoanaerobaculia bacterium | reverse complement strand
CTGCAAGATGTCCTGCTGCGTGGCGCGGCCGACGGCGGCCTCCGCCAGCGCCTGCAGGTGCGGCAGGAGCCAGCCTCGGCAGGCGGCCGGCTTCGCCGCCGGCATGCCTTCGATCCTGCCGGTCCCGCCGCGGCTGCCCTTGCCCCGCGGCGCGGCGCTCGCTTGGCGGCAGCCAGGGCTCCCTCCGGTTTTGCCCTTCCTCGGCGTTCCCGAACGTCCTCCCCGCGCCTGACCTTCTCCGCAGCGTCGCTGACGGACACCGGCGGCGCCGGCGTTCGCCGTAAACGCGCATCGTGCGCGGACGCGGCGGGCCCCCCGTCGAGGTCCACGCTCTAGGAGGAGGAGGCATCTTGCATAATTGCCACTTGAAAAACCATGGCTTGCATCGCCATGGGAAGTGGTCTTCGGGCGTCTGGTGGGGCTGCCTGCTCGCGCTGGCGGCCGCGGGGGGGCGTCCGGCGGCGGCCCAGGGCCCGGCGGAGACGCCGATCGCGCCTGGCGCGTTCCCGGGCGGCGGCTCGCCGCTGCTCACCTTCGGCGAGGACCCGAATCGCCAGCTGGTGATCAACGGCTTCGGCGTCCTCGGCTACGACTACGACTTCAACACCGGCAAGAACTCGTTCGCCGACAGCGCCCTGGCGCTGTCCTTCTACAAGGGGTTGTCCGACCACCTGACGGTGTTCGCGCAGCTCACCACATCGCGCAGCGCACCCTCGCCGTTCCTGGCGGATGTCGGCGCCACCAACGACGTCGCCACCGACATCGACAACCTGCAGCTGCGCTGGCAGCCCTCGCTCAGCTCCGGCTTCGACCTGACGGCCGGCAAGTTCGATTCGCCGATGGCCATCGAGCGCGACGACGCGCCGCTCAACTTCCAGGCCACCTCGTCGTTCACCTTCGACTTCGCCCGGCCGGTCAAGTTCACCGGCCTGGCGGTGCACGACGCGCTGTCGCCGCACTTCGAGGTCTGGGGCATCGTCGCCAACGGTTGGGACGACGACGTCGACAACAACAAAGGCAAGACCGGCGGGCTGTACGGTCTCTGGAGCCCGTCGCTCGCCGCGCACGTCGGGCTCGGCGTCCTCTATGGGCCGGAGAAGGACCACCAGGAGAACGACAACCGCTCGGCGGTGATCGGCACGCTGCTGCTGCAGCCCGCCGCGGGCTGGGTGGTGGGCGCCGAGTCGGTCTACGGGCAGGAACCCCATTCCGCGGTCGACGGCGGCATCGCCAGGTGGTACGGCGAGATGCTGTTCTGTCACGTCCGCTTCGACCAACACTGGGCGGCGACCCTGCGGATCGACTACTTCGACGACGTGGGCGGCAGCCGCACCGGTACCCCGCAGATACTGCGCGAGATCACCCTGTCGCCGCAGTACCTGGTCGGCGGCGGCTTCTACGGCATCTTCCGTTATCTCGATCGCACCTCGCTGCGGCTGCCGGAGCTGACGTTGCGCCTGGACCTGCGCCGCGACCGCTCGAGCGCGCCGGTCTTCGCCAGCCGTCAGGACGGGGTCGGCAGGCGCGACAACACCCAAGCGACGCTGCAGACGGTGTTCCTGTTCTAAGGAAGGCAGGACCATGGGCAAGCTCCCGCAGAGTCCCTTCGAAGTCAGGCTGGCCGCCACCCTCTTCCTGCTGCTGCTGGGCGTGGCGGACCTGTTCGGCGCCTGGGAGGTCAAGAACTTCGCCGCCTTCACGCCGGCGGGGACGGCGGCGACGGTGGCGCCGGAGACGCCGCACACGATGGCGATGTGCGCCGCCTGCGGCACCATGGCGATGGAGCACCCCGTGGATCTCGCCAGCCTCGACCGCCCCAAGCACGTGATCAACCGCGACCTCCTGGTCCAGGACACGCACGTCCACGTGCCGGTCTACGCCATCACCGCCCTCCTGCTGTCGCTGCTGGTCTGCGGCCTGCGGCTGGGCTCGCGGGTGCGCTCTGCGACGGTGCTGGCCGCTTTCGCGGCGCCCTTCCTGGACATGATGGGCCTGTGGGGAGCCCACCTGCTGCCGCGCGCCGGCCGGCTGTTCGGCGGCATCACGGTGGCCGGCGGCTTCTCCATGGGGCTGGTCTACCTCTTCGTCCTGGCCGTCACCCTGTCGCAGTGCTGGTGGCGGCGTCCACAAGGAGATCTCGATGCACAGACCGCATAGGCTCGCCGCCCGGTTCGCCACGTTGGCCGCGGCGGTGGCGGCCGCCGCCATCGCCGCCGCTCCCGCCCTCGCCCACGTCACTCCGAACGTGGCGCTGCTCAAGCGGGGCGAGTTCGTCAAGCAGAGCCTGCCCGCCGCGACGGAGTTCTTCGAGCAGAAGCTCGCCTTCGGCGCCGCCGACGTGGCGGCGATCAAGAGCCGCACCCGCTGGATGCCGTCGGAGGAGGACGTCAAGGTGTATCTCGGCCGCGACGCCGAGAAGCGGCTGGCCGGATCGGCGCTCTTCCTCTGGGTGCCGTCGGAGCACGGGCCGGTCGGCATCGCCGTGGCCTTCGACCCGGCGGGCAAGATCCTGCGGGCGGCGGTGACCGACGTCGGCAGCGAGCCGCTCGCCTGGGTGCGCCCCCTGGTGCAAGCCGACGGCATGGCTGCCTTCGCCGGCCTGCCCCTCGACGCCACCCCCGACCCGGCCAAGGTGGCGCCCGGGGTCACCGGCAACATGAGCAGGTACTACGCCGAGGTGATCGCCGAGGGCGTGACGCGCGCGCAAGCGGTCGAGCGCGTCTCGCTCGCCGCCGCCGGGCAGAAGTAGCGAGCCGGCATCGCAGCGCCTCCGACACCGGCGGCCGCCAGGTCCGATATCGTTGACGGCCATGACCGACGGCCGGCGATACCGGGTCCTGCGGGCAGCCGTCCTCGTGCTGGTGGTGGCGCCACTGGCGCTCGCGGCGCGATGGCGGTGGGCGGCGACGGCCGACGGGCCGCAGCTGCGGCCGCGGCCGGATGCGCTCGAGTACGCCGCGGCAGCGCAGGCGATCGCCGCGGAAGGGCGCTACTACCTCCAGGTCGGCCCCTACCGGGTGCGGCCGCGCTATCCGCCGGGATGGCCCCTGGTGCTGGCCGCGGCGCTGCGGCTTGGCGTCGCCGGCGACCGGCTG
>DATNKH010000056.1:0-5055 GCA_035603475.1 Thermoanaerobaculia bacterium | reverse complement strand
CGCGAGGTCCATCCTCTCGCCGGTGACGTCTCGCCCCGCCGCTACGAGCGCTTGACCGCCGGGGACGGCACGACGGCGATCCTCGCACTCTATCCGGCGGACCACCGCGCGACCTGCGTCCGGTTCGCTCGCACCACCGCGATCCTCGCCGGCGCGGGCGTGCCGGTGCCGCGGGTGCTCGCGACCGACTGCGAGCGCGGTTGGATGCTGCTGCAAGATCTCGGCGAGCAGACCCTCGCCGAGCTGCGCGACCGTCCGTGGCGCGAGCTCGTCGCCTACTTCGAGAAGGCCGTGGCGCTCGCCGCGCGGATCGCGGCGCTGCCGCTCGACGTCGTGCGCGACCTCAACCCGCCGCTCGACGGAGCGCTGATGCTGCGCGAGCTGGCCCAGACGCGGCAGCTCTTCCTCGAGCCGCATGGCCTGCTGCCGCCGCTCGCCATGCCGTCGCTCCTCGCGACGGGGTCGAATTCGCCGAACCCGCCGCACGTGACGAGCCCGCCACCGGCGCCGCCGGTCCAGCGGACCTTGCTCGACACCGCCCTCGAGGACCTCTGCGCCGAGCTCGCCGCCGATCCGCCCGTGCCCTGCCATCGCGACTACATGGCCCGCAACCTCGTTCCCGATGGTGCGGATGGGGTGGCGGTGCTCGATCATCAGGACCTGCGTCTCGGGCCGCCGGCGTACGACCTGGCTTCGCTGCTCAACGACACGCTGTTCCCGCCGCGCGGCCTCGAGCGCCGGCTGGTCGACGCGGTGTTCCCCACCGCCGCCGGCAAGCTCCGCTATCACCGCGCCGCGGCGCAGCGGACGCTCAAGGCAGTCGGCACGTATGCCGCGTTCGCGCGCCGCGGCTCGACACGGCACCTGCCCCTGATCGCGCCGACGCTGCGCCGCTTCCTGCGGCACTTCGCCAGCGTTCCCGAGGGCGCGCCGCTCGCGTCCGGCCTCGAACGCGCCTGGCGCCGTGTCCTGGGCTGAGCGGCGTCCCCTTCCCCTCTCAGGCGGCGAATATCCCCCGGCCTCCCTTTGGGCGAGGCATCCGAAGTCCTCCGCTCGCGCGCGCCAGACCCCTCGCCCAAAGGGAGGCTGGGGGGATATTCGCTGCCTGGAAAAGGGGGAAGGGGAGGGGAAGGAATCGAGGAGAGGCTAATTCTTCGGCAGGTCGTGTCGCTCGCGACCGTCGTCGGGTGGCAAGCCTCCGCTCCCGCGCATGCCCTTCTTGAAGTTGCGGATGCCGTCGCCGATGCCCTTGCCCCAGCCGGACAGGCGGCCCGGTCCCCAGAACAGCAGGGCGAGCAGGCAGATGACCAGGATGTCGCCGAGCTTCATGCCGTCAGTTTAGCACCTCTGCGGTGCCGGTCCTCCGCTGCCATTCCGGCACGTCTGCCGTTGCCTGCCAGCTAGGCGCACCGCGCGCCGAAAGGGCCCCGCGGTCAGCGGGCCAAGCCTTCCCCCTCCGAGCCGCCGCTCGACGTGACGTCGCGCGACGGTCCGGCTGCCAGCCGAACTTCGCCCGGGCGAGGGACCGAGACGTGCGCCAAGGCGTGCTGGTGCTGACCGTAGCGACTCAGCACCCGCTTCACGAAGTCCTGGGTCTCGCGGTACGGCGGCACGCAACCGTAGCGGGCGACCACCTCCGGGCCGGTGTTGTAGGCAGCGATCGCCAGGTCGGGCCGCCCCTGGAAGCGGTCGAGCAGCGCCCGCAGATAGCGGCTGCCGGCGTCGACGTTGGCGTACGGGTCGCGCAGGTCCTTCACCCCGTAGTCCTGACCGGTCGAGGGCAGCAGTTGCATCAGGCCCACGGCGCCGCAGGGCGACACCGCGTGCGGCGCGAACCGCGACTCTGTCTCGACCACGGCGGCGAGCAGCAGGGAGTCGACGCGATTGCGCTCGCCCGCCGCCGCCAGGATGGCGCCGAACGGCATGCGGCGCAGCAGCTCGCGCCGGCCGTCCACGGCGGCGTCGCTCCGGAACAGGCCGAGACGGCGCGGACGTGTGGCGAGCGCGGCACTGAGGTCGGCAGGGCTGATGGCGCCCTCGCGCAGGATGCTCCATGGGTCCAGCCGCGACATGGAGCTGCCGTTCAAGATGCCGGCGAGCTGCGAACGCGCCGGCGCCGGGCCGGAGCTGGCCGGGATCGGCGTCTTGCAAGGGGACGCGGAATGGAATGGCAGGGACGGGATGGAGAGCGCAAGGGAAAAGAGCATCGCTACCGCTGCCGAAGGCAAGCAAGCTCGTTGGGGCTTCATCGGGTCTGAGTCCTCCTCTATGCGGCCCGACCTCGTCACGCAGAGCTGCCCGGCCGGCCCGGGCATGGCGCCACGGGAGCCAGATCCTCCACATCGCAGTCATCTGCGGACCGCCCCGCGCATGTGCCGCGGGCGGACGAGTCGTTGAGACCAAGCGAAAAAACGTTGCGAGATCGATGCCAGCCACGTCCTCAGAAGAGGACGAAGTGGGGAATTCACAGCAGCGGGCGCGCCGCCCCGCGGGGCCCAGGCCGCGACCGGCGTCAGAGGGAGGGTGGGTTGTTCCTGCGGCGGGGCTGGCGCCGGCCGGGAAGGTCGTAGTCCTCGCAGCCGATGCCCAGGTCCGAGACCTTGTTGCGCAACGTGTTCCGGTGCACGCCCAGGGACTTGGCGGAGCGGCAGAAGTTCCCACGGTTCGACTTCAGGGAGGCGACGATGAACTGGCGCTCGAACTCCCGCCGCGCCTGCTCGAGAGTGAGCCCGCGGCGGACCAGCTCGTCGACGATTTGATACAGCCGTCCGTTGAGGTTCTGTTCGGGCATGAACCCTCGAAGAAGAACCTCTACGATACCACAGGGCGCCGGCTCGCCGGCTGGCAAGAGGCGCCAGGTCGTGGGTCGCGGAGCTACTTCGGATCGAGGCGGTCGCCGACGAAGATGGTGTAGCGGGACTCGGTGATCTTCGCCGTCGCGGATCGCTTCTGGACCGAGAGGACCGCCAGCTCGCCCAGCAGCAGGGGCGGCAGGCCATGGTCGTTCGAGCGGTAGATGGTGAAGACGTCGCCGGGCGTGACGTTCTGGTCGGAGCCGCGGTCGATGAAGACCACGTGGTCCTGGCCCAGCGAGATGATCTCGTCGCGCGAGTAGATGATGGCGGGCGCGTCCTTGAGCTTCTCCGCGGCGACCGGCAGGTTGACCGGCCGCATCGGCGTGGGGCGTCCCAGGGGCACCGGCTCGGGCTCGAAGGGCCGCAGGCGGTCGCCGACGTGCACCGCGTCACAGGAGTGGACGATCTCGGCGATGGCAGTATCCTCCTGCACGGAGAGCACCCGCAGCCGGCCCACGTACTTGTAGAAGCTGCCGAAAGGCTGAGCGGTCACCGGATGGACGACCGGACGCTCGCCCGCGACGATGGTGAACAGGCTGCCGGCCGTGAGGCCCTGCTTCGTCCCGCCGCCCATGTAGACGATGTCGCCGGTGAACATGTCCACCTTGGAGCCCGTCCTGCCGTAGATGCCTTTCAGCTCGCCCATGTGGTAGACCGGGTTCAGCTTCGGCGTCAGGTTGTCGAACTCCGAGCCGACGATCGAGTATTGGAACTGCTCGCCGGCATCGGCGACGTAGCCGCTGCAGTAGATGTCGCTCTCCCAACCCAGGGGGATCGGCGGATTGGTGGCCTGGACCGCGCTCTCGACTCCCGGCAGCTGGGGCGGGGGCTCCGGCTGCTGGACGTCGCCGGTCCCCGGGCCGGCCGGTGCCTCCGTTCCTGCGCCGGCCTGCGCCAGGTTCTGCACGGGGGCGACCTTGATGCCGGTCACCAGCGGGTCGCCGGGATAGATCCAGTGGGCGTCCAGGATGTACTGGTTCTTCTCCCACAGCTGCGGCCACAGGTAAGGATTGCCGTAGAAGCGCTTCGCCAGGTCCCAGAGGGTGTCGCCGTGGACGATGACGTAGACCTCGGTGCCTGCCGGCGGCTCCGGCGGGTTCCAGGCCGTCCAGTGATCGCCGACCCGGTGCAGCTCGCGCGGCGGCCGGCTGGTAGCCGACAAGGCGCCGGCACCCACCAAGGTGATCAAGAGGACGATACCGGCAAGCCGCACTCTCATACGCCTCCGCCTCCAGGCCACCCTCGCAAGCCCAGGTATAGTGAAGTCTCTATAGGTTAAGGTACCGCGCAAGCCTTCTGCTGTCAAGTTTTACAGCTTGACACCTCAAGTGGCGCTTGAACATTCGAAGGACACCTCCGGGGAATCTCCCTCCGCTAGCCCGGGCCGCTGGCGGCGGATCTCCTCGCTGCCTCCCTTTGGGCGAGGCGCGGCCCCCTGACTGCGGTGGCCCGGAGGACTGCGCTGCCTCGCCCAAAGGTCGGCAGCGAGGAGATCCGCCGCCAGCGGCCCTCCCATCTCCTCCCCCTGCGGCAACGCTTTTCTTCGGCGACGGTTTCCTTCCACTGGGTAACCGAAGTTCAGTTCCAAGATTCGGAACCGGTCGCCGAAGAGACTTGTGACCGTAGGGGAGGGAGGGAGGGTCTGGGACGGCGGGAACCTCTCCCCCTGAGCCCGTATGGGCGAGGGGTCCAAGTGTATGAGGGGGCGGCAGAGAACTGTGACCCCTCGCCCATACGGGCTCAGGGGGAGAGGTTCCCGCCGTCCCAGACCCGGTTCGGGAGGGTTCCCCGGCGGTGTCTAGGGCAGCTTCGCCCTGCGCTCTTCGGCCACCGCGGCCACGGCGGTCCCGGGGTAACGCTTCAGGACTTCCTGGTAGGTATTGCGGGCGGCTTCCTTGTCCCCTAGGTTCTCTAGCGACATCCCGGCTTTGAGCAGCGCGTCGGCGGTCTTGTTGCCCGCGGGATAGCGCGCCACCGTCTCGCGGAAGGCGGCGAGGGCGCCGCGCATGTCACCACGCGAGTACCGGCACTCGCCGATCCAGTACTGCGCGTTGTCGGCGAGCTCGCTTTTCGGTTCGGCTTGCAGGAAGCGCTGGAAGCTGGACTCGGCGTCGACGTAGTGCTTCTGGTGGTAGAGCGTGTAGCCGCGGTCGTAGAGCGCCTGGACCGCCGGCGTCACCGGTTCGCGCTTACCCTCGGG
>DATNKH010000055.1:0-14808 GCA_035603475.1 Thermoanaerobaculia bacterium | reverse complement strand
GCCAGAGCCGCCGCCGCCAGAGCCGCCGCCCAAGCCCCCCGCCAGCATCGACCGTTCCACGCCGTCACGCGCCGCTCCCTCCCGCCCCTGCGCTCCGCACCCCACCGCCCGTCATCCGCGCTCCATCCTCAGTCTCCTCAGTCTCCGCCGGAGCCGTCTCCGCCGCCATCTCCGCCGTCTCCGTCTCCGGCGCCACCTCCTCCAGCGGGGCCAGCAGCAGCAGGGCGAGCAACGCGGCGCGCTCGGGCATGCGGGCGAGATCGACGTGCTCGTCGACGGAATGGGCGCCACCGCCTACCGCCCCCAGGCCGTCGAGGGTGGCGGTGGTGCGGCTGGTGGTGTTGCCGTCGGAGGCGCCGCCGGCGGTGCCGTGGCCGAGCGGCAGGCCGAGCCGGCGAGCGGCTGCCGCGGCCGTGCGCCAGAGGGCGAGGTTGGCGGGGGTCGCGATGAGCGGCGGCCGGTCGATGGCGCCGGTCACCTCGAGGCGGGTGCCCGGAACGGTCGGCGCCAGGCCCCGGATGGCCGCCTCGAGCGCCGGCGCGTCCTCCTCCCGGAGCACCCGCACGTCCACCTCCGCCCTCGCCTCGGGCGGCACGACGTTGCCGCGCAGGCCGCCCGACACCACTCCGACGTTGACGGCGATGCCCCGCGCCGGATCGGCAAGGGCGTGGAGGCGCTGGATGACGTGCGAGAGCTCGAGGACCGCGCTCGCCCCGCGCTCCGGCTCGAGGCCGGCATGCGCCGCGCGGCCGCGCACCGTGACGACGAACCGGCCCACTCCCTTGCGGCCGGTCTTCAGCCTGCCCTCCGGCCCGAGCGACGGCTCCAGCACGAACACCCGCCGCACGCCGCGGGCCAGCAGGCGCACCCAGCGCGTCGACTCGCCGCTGCCGATCTCCTCGTCCGAGTTGACGAACAGCAGCGGCAAGGCCGGAGGCTCGAGCCGCAGCTCGCGCAGGGCGCGGAGCGCGAACAGCGCCTGCACCAGGCCGCCCTTCATGTCGTAGACGCCCGGACCGTAGAGCCGCCCATCGCGCGTCTCGACCGGCATGGTGGCGAGCATGCCGAGCGGCCAGACGGTGTCGCAGTGCCCGAGCAGCAGCTGCGCGGGTAGGCGCGGTCCCGCCGGAGCGCGGCGGCCAGCCGGGCCTGCCGGCGGCCGCGGCGGCGCGGCGAAAAGATGGCCGCCGCTGGCCTTGCCGCGCAGCCGCCGCACCCGCATGCCGAGCCCTCGCAGCTCGCCGGCAAGCCGGTCGAGCACCGGCCCCTGGGACGCCGGCACCACCGACGGCGACTCGAGGCGCGCCAGATCGGCGAGCAGGCCGGCCATCTCGCCCTCCTGCCGGCGCAGGTGGTCGAGGATGGCGTCAGCCGGTGACAGCGGCGGCATGCCTAATCGTAGCGGATGACGGCGCACCCCGGCGATCGGCGGCGATCGGCAGCGATCGGCGGTAGTGTCCTGGATTGCCCTCGCCTCCCTTTGGGCGAGGCACCCAAAGCCCTCTGTCGCTGCCCCAGGAACCCCTCGCCCAAAGGGAGGAGAGGGCAATGCAGGACACTACCCGCCGATCGGCTCCGAACGGTCAGGCACGGTGTCCGCCCCGCCGTGGCAACACGCTCCAACTTCTGCACGCCGGAGACGTATAGACTCCGAGGCCACCCATGGCCCATGGCTCTGCCTTGCCCGGGACCGTCCGGACGCCGCGACACCCTCGTGCCGCCGGCGGCCGCGGGGAGCATGCGCAAGAGCCCGTGGGCTCCCTGCGTCCCTGACCCACGCCTGGGGCGCGCAGAGCCGAGACGATCCGCGCCGGCGTGGCGGCAGGAGACCATCATGAAGGCGAGGAAGGCGATGAAGCGGAGGAAGGTGATGAAGGTGACGGACCTGGTGCGGTTGTCGACCCTGGCGCTCGCGTTGCTCGCCTGCCCGATGCTCGTCGCCGCGGAGAAGCCGGCGCCGGAGCCCGGCGCCTCCACGGCCGCCGCGTCCGGCCCCTTCGCCGCCCTGAAGTTCCGCTACATCGGGCCGGAAGGGAACCGGGTCTCGGCCGTGGCGGGGGTCGCCGGCGATCCGGACGTCTACTACGCGGGCGCGGCCTCCGGCGGCATCTGGAAGACCACCGACGCCGGGATCCACTGGAAGCCCATCTTCGACGAGCAGCCGGTCTCCTCCATCGGCGCCCTGGCCGTGGCGCCGTCCGATCCCAACGTCGTCTGGGCGGGAACGGGCGAGGCCTTCATCCGCAGCAACATCTCGGTCGGCTGGGGGATGTTCCGCTCCACCGACGCCGGGCGCACCTGGGCGCGCGCCGGCCTGGAGAAGACGGGCCGCATCGCGCGCATCGTCGTCGACCCGCGTGATCCCGACGTCGCCCTGGCCTGCGCCCTCGGCACCGCCTACGGGCCGCAGCCCGAGCGCGGCGTCTTCCGCACCGCCGACGGCGGCAAGAGCTGGACGAAGACGCTCTTCGTGGACGAGAAGACCGGCTGCTCCGACCTCGCGATGGATCCGAACAACCCGCGCGTCGTCTTCGCCGGCACCTGGCAGCTGGAGATCCACACCTGGGGCCGCGAGAGCGGCGGACCGGGCGGCGGCCTCTACCGTTCGGCCGACGGCGGCCTCACCTGGAAGCAGGTCGAGGGCGACGGGCTGCCCCCCAAGCCCTGGGGCAAGGTCGGGCTGGCGATGACGCGGGCCAACTCCGCTCGCGTCTATGCGCTGCTCGAGGTCGGCGACGGCGTGCCATGGAAGGGGAAGGACACGCCGACCGGGCGGCTCTGGCGGTCCGACGACGCCGGCGAGCACTGGGCGCTGATGACCGCCGACCGCCAGGTGGCCGGACGCACCCACTACTACAACCGCATGGCGGTCGAGCCGGACGATCCGGAGGAGGCGTACTTCCTCACCGCGTCCTGGGCCAAGACCCGCGACGGCGGCAAGACGATCATCGACCCGCCGGACGCCGAGGTGCCGGGCGGCGACCATCACGACATCTGGATCGACCCGCTCAACGGCAACCGGCTCGTCGTCGGCCACGACGGCGGCGTGTCGATCAGCATCAACCGCGGCCGCAGCTGGATGTACGTGCAGCTGCCGATCGCGCAGATCTACCACGTGACGGTGGACGACCGGGTCCCGTACTGGGTGTACGGCAACCGCCAGGACGGGCCGTCCACCCGCGGCCCGAGCAATGACTTGCTGGGCGTGCGGGACGACCAGCCGTTCATCCCGCGCGGCATGTGGTCCAGCGTCGGCGGCGGCGAGAGCGGCTGGGCGACGCCCGATCCGCAGGACCCGGACGTCGTCTGGTCCAGCGCGTCCGGCACCGGCAGCGGCGGCGGCATCGTCACCCGCTACGACGTGCGCACCAACTCCGCGCGCAGCGTCGAGGTCTGGCCCCGGGGGACGACCGGCTGGCCGGCCGCCGACCTGAAATACCGCTTCCTCTGGACGTTCCCGTTGACCATCTCCCCGCACGACCACAACCGGCTCTACGTCGGCAGCCAGTACGTCCACCAGACCACGGACGGCGGCGCCACCTGGCAGGTGATCAGCCCCGACCTCACCCTGAACGACAAGGCGCGCCAGCAGATCTCCGGCGGCCTCACCCCCGACAACATCGGCGTGGAATACGCCGGTGTCGTCTTCGCCATCGCCGAGTCGCGGCTGAAGCCGGGGCTCCTCTGGGCCGGGACCAACGACGGCCAGCTGCAGCTCACCCAGGACGGCGGCAAGACCTGGACCAACGTGACCGCGCACCTCCCCGGGCTGCCGCCGTGGGGGACGGTGAGCGCCATCGAGCCGTCGCGCTACGAGGCGGGCGCCGCCTACGTCGCCGTCGACCTGCACCAGGTCGACAACCGCGATCCTTTCGTGTTCAAGACCAGGGATTACGGCCGCACCTGGACGTCGATCGTCAACGGCATCCCGCGCAGCCCGCTCTCCTACGTCCACGCCCTGCGCGAGGACCCGGCGCGGCGCGGCCTCCTCTACCTGGGCACCGAGAACGGCCTCTACGTCTCGTTCGACGACGGCGGGCGCTGGCAGCCGCTGGCGGGCGGCCTGCCCCACGCACCGGTCTACAGCATCGCCGTGCAGGAGCGCTTCGGCGACCTGGTGCTGGCCACCTACGGCCGTGGCTTCTGGATCCTCGACGACGTGACGGCGCTGCGGCGCTTCGACGGCAATGCCCCGGCGCGGCCCGCGCAGCCCGAGCTGCTCCCGCCGCGGGCGACCTATCGCTGGCGCAGCGTCGAGGCGCCCTTCGCGCACTTCTACGACCCGGTGGCCGGCTTCAACCCGCCGGACGGCGTGCCCATCCAGTACTGGCTGGCTGCCGCCGTCAAGGGCGAGAAGGACAAGGCGACCGGCGAGCAGAAGGACGAGATCGAGATCAAGATCGAGGACGCCGCGGGCAAGGTGGTGCGGAAGTTCAAGGGTCCGGCCAAGGCCGGCCTGAATCGCGCCTGGTGGGACCTCAACTACGACAAGACGCCGGAGGCGCGGCTGCGCACCAGCCCGCTGGGCGCCAAGTACATCAAGGTCGGCGTGGAGGGGATCCCCGCGCCCGGCGTCCAGCGAGTGGAGGTGCAGGCGCCCATCGGCCAGTACAAGGTCAAGCTCGAGGTCGGCGGCCACGAGCTGTCCCAGCCGCTGACCGTGCTGAAGGACCCCGGCGCCAGCGGCAGCGAGGCCGACGTGCGGGCGCAAGGCGACCTGATGCGGGACCTCCTCGACGACGTGAAGCAGTGCGTCGAAGCCATCAACAAGGCGGAGAGCGCCCGCGGCCAGCTCGCCGCGCTCGAGGTCCGGCTCGGCGACAAGGGGCCGAAGGAGGTCAAGGACGCGGCCGAGGCGCTCGACAAGAAGCTCCTCGCCGTCGAGGAGGATCTCCTCCAAGTGCGGGTCACCGGCCGCGGCCAGGACGCCCTGCGCTGGCCGATGAAGGTGACCGAGCAGCTCGTCTACCTGCTGGGCCGCGCCGCCGACTCCGACTTCGCGCCCACGGCGTCCCAGCTCGAGGTGCACCGGCTCCTGCACGACGAGGCGGCGCGCACGCGCAAGGCGCTCGACGACCTGCTGGCCACGGACCTGGCGAAGTTCAACGCGATGCTGGCAGAGAAGCAGCAGTCGGGCGTGGTGGCGACTCCGTAGCGGCGCCCCCGCCGTGGCGGCGGCGCGCTCAGTCCGAGCGGATGACGGCGGCCAGCGGCGAGCGGCGCGACCAGGACAGCGCCCGCGCCGCGGGCACCAGCGTCGCCAGCAGCGCCACCAGGGCGAGGGTCGCGACCACCAGCGCGAAGACCGCCGGGTCGTAAGGGCGGACCCCGAAGAGCACCCCGCCGAGAAGGCGCGAGACGCCCCAGGCCGCCGGCAGGCCGCAGGCCAGCCCCAGCCCCAGCTGCGCCAGGGATTGACGCAGCAGCATCGCCAGGACGTCGCCCCTGCCTGCGCCCAGCGCCATGCGCACGCCGATCTCGCGGGTGCGGCTCTCGACCGCCAGCGCGATCACGCCGTAGATGCCAACTGCCGCCAGCAGCAGGGCGGCGACGCCGAAGATCGAGAACAGGCCGCCGAACATCCTGGTGGCGAAGCGGTTGCCGTCCAGCATCCGATCCATGGTCTGGACGAAGTAGATGGGCGTGTCGCGGTCGAGGCCGGCAACCGCGGCGCGCAGCGCCGGCACCAGCGCCAGCGGCGGGCCGGCCGCGCGCACGGCGAAGCTCAGGCGCTCCGGGCCGCGCTGCGAGACCGGTAGGTAGAATCCCTCGGGCCGCCGGTCCTCGAGCCCGTCCATCTTCAGGTCAGGCACCACCCCCACCACCGTCCGCCAGCCTTCCACGGCCGCTCCCGGCGGCAGGCGCAGGCGCTTGCCCAGCGGGTCCTGCCCGGGCCACGCCCGGCGCGCCAGGCTCCGGTTGACGATCGCCACCGGCGGCGCGGCGACGCTGTCCATGGGGCCGAAGTCGCGCCCGGCCAGCAGCGGCACGCGGCACGCCGCGAACAGGCCGGGAGTGACCGCCACCGCGTGCGCTAGCGGCCGGTCGGCCGAGCTGCCGTAGGCGTGCCCCTCCACCTCGTAGGGCGTCGAGCCGCTGCGGTTGCCGGGCAGGGTCTCGGCGCCCGCGGCCGCCTGGACGCCGGGGACGGCCGCCAGGCGTTCGCGCAGCCGGCCGTAGAAAGCGGCGCGGTCGGCCAGCCGCGGCACCCTCTCGGGGAAGACCGCGACCCGGAAGGTGAGCATGCCGCGGGTGGCGAAACCGAGCGGCTGGCCCTGCGCCATGAGCACGTTCTTGATCATCAAGCCCGCCCCCACCAGCAGGGCGCAGGAGAGGGCAAGCTCGGCCACCACCACGCCGCGGTTGAACCAGCCGAGGCGCAGGCTGGTCGCGCCACGCCCCTCGTCCGCGAGCGCCTGGCGGAGATCCGTCCGCGCCGCGTGCAGCGCCGGCGCCAGCCCCGAGAGCAGGCCGGCCGTCAGGGTGGCGGCGAGCGCGAACAGCAACGACGCCGGATCGAGCCGGACCTGGTCCCAGAAGGGCGGGTTCTGGCCCGCCAGGACGCCGTCGAAGAGGCCGATCCCCAGCCGGGCGAGACCCAGGCCCAGGGCCGCCCCGGCGCCGGCGAGGAGCAGGCTCTCGACCAGCATCTGCGCCGCGACCCGCGCCCGGCCGGCACCCAGCGCCGTGCGGACGGCGAGCTCGCGGCTCCGCTGGGCGGCGCGCGCCATTCCCAGGCTCGCGACGTTGATGCAGGCGATCAGCAGCACTGCCAGGACTGCCCCCAGCATGGTGACCAACGCCATCTCGACCGGGTCTCCCATGACGAACTCGACGTAGGGCTTGACCACGACGCCGAGCCCGGCATTGGTGCGCGGGTACTCGAGCGCCAGCGCCCGGGCGATCGACTCCATCTCGGTCCGCGCCTGCCGCAGCGTGACGCCGCGCCGCAGCCGCCCGAGGACCACCACCGGCTCGCCCTGGCCGCGCGCGGCCGCCCCGCCTTCGGCGGTCAGCGCGGTCAGCGCGGTCAGCGGCGTCCACACCTCTTGCGCCCACGGGAACCGGAAGCCTTGAGGCATGACTCCGACCACCGTCGCGGAGCTGCCGTTCAGGCGCACCCCCCGGCCGACGATGCGCGGATCGCCGCCGCAGCGGTCCTTCCAGGTGCGCCAGCCCAGGAGCGCCACGGGCGCGGCTCCCGGCGCCTCGTCGCGAGGCTCGAAAGCGCGGCCCATGGCCGGCTCGACCCGCAGCAGGCGCAGCGTCGCGGCGCTGATGGCGCTGGCGTCGAGGCGCTCGGCGCCGCCGCGGGTGGTCAGCGTGGCGGTGCCGATGTCGAAGGCGGCCAGCGCCTCGAACGAGCGCTGGCGGCGTGCCCAGTCGGCGAAGTCGTGGAGGTCCACGGGTGCGGCGTGTTGCCCGCGGGCGGGGTTCTCCGAGCCGAGCAACATGAGACGCTCGCTCTCGGGGAACGGCAGGCCGCGCAGCAGGAGCCCGTCGACGATACTGAAGGTGGCGGTGGTGAGACCGATGCCGAGGCCGAGGGCGACCAGGGAGGCCGCGGTGTGACCGGGACGCGCGCGCAGCGCCCGGAAGCCGACCCGCAGGTCGCGAGCGAGCCAGCTCATCCGGCGCTGCTCCTCGCGTGCCGCCGGCGGGGCACCGGGCTAGAGATCCTTGCCGATCGCGCCAGGACCGATCGAGCCAGGGCGGGCGGCGGCCGGCGCGGCGGCGGGACCCCGCGCCTGGTAGCGCTGAGGGGGGCGGTCCTCGAGACCGCGCCAGATGGTCTCGTCCTCGTCGAAGATCGGCAGCGTCGGCAAGCGGCCGCGGGCGGCGTTGGCGTGCCAGCCCCAGAGCAGGGACCATTTGCGGTAGGTGCCGAACGACTGCAGCATGCAGAACACCAGGCCGTGCATGCCGTCGAGGATGCCGAGCTGGAAGAGATAGGTGCGGAGGAAGCGCCAGGCGCTGCGGCCGAAGATCTCGAGGAAGCCCGCCCGCTTGCCTTCCTTCCAGTGCTGCGAGGCGCCCCAGAAGCTGTACTTCTCGATCCGCCGGATGTACTCGTCCAGCGTATCGGTCATGTAGTGCTCCATGGGATTGCGCAGGATCGGCGCCGGGCCGCGGGTGATCATGTCGGCATGGACCCGCCGGTTCGGATAGCGGGCGCAGCCGCGCCGCACCAGGCGCACCACGCGGTCGTGCTGCCAGCCGGAGAACCGGATCACCCGGTCGAGGAAGTGGACCCGGCGCTTGATGGTGTAGGCGTCGTGGCGGGGGTTGGCGGCGAGCAGGGCGACGATCTCGCGCTGCAGCGCCGGCGTGC
The DNA here is from genome assembly GCA_035603475.1 of Thermoanaerobaculia bacterium. Classification (GTDB taxonomy): domain Bacteria; phylum Acidobacteriota; class Thermoanaerobaculia; order Multivoradales; family UBA5704; genus JASLEW01. The sequence continues at coordinate 6,476 of DATNKH010000055.1, read as the reverse complement.
AGCGCTCGTCGGCGTCGAAGATCAGGATCCAGTCATTCTGGACCTGGTCCATCGCCCAGTTCTTCTGCGACGCCGAGCCGTAGTAGGTGCGCTGCACGAAGCGCACCTTCGGATAGCCGCGCGCGATCGACGCCGTGCGGTCGGTCGAGAACGAATCGACCACCAGGATCTCGTCGCACCATTCGAGCGACTCGATGCAGGCGCCGATGTTCTGCTCCTCGTTGAACGTGGTGACGATCGCGGTGATCGCCGGCAGCGCCCGCGCTCCGGGAACCGGCCTGGCTCCGGGAACCGCCGGGGCCGCAGAGACCGTCGTTGCCGCAGGGGCCGCGGAGATCGCCGCCGCCGCCGAGAGCGCGGGGGGCGCCGGGAGGCCAGGTGCGGCCGGGGGGGCGGCCAGCGGAGAACGAGCGGATCGGGTCGGCGGCGCTGCCATGGCGGTGGTTCGGATCGGCTCCTGCGTCTCGCGCGTCGGGCTCGGGGCAGGCCATTTTACCACCACCGACCCACTACCCCCTGTCACGCGCGCGCCCGGCTTCCGTTGTAGGATGCGGAGCCTGACCGAGACGTGATCGCGACAGACGCGACAGAGGGGTGAAGATGACCGCTGCCTCCGCCGCCTCCGCTGTCTCAGGGAGGGGCTCGCGGCCGGCCTCCGCCGGCCTGCGGCGCGTCCATGCGCAGATCCTGCGCCAGCTGGCGCTCATGGCGGAGCTGGCGCGCGGACCCGAGGCGGAGCTCGCGGCGCGGGTGCCGGCGGTCTCGGGCTGGAGCGTCGCCGAGCAGCTCGAGCACCTCGTGCTGGTCGACCGCGCCGTGCTGAAGAGCGTGCTGCGCATCCTCGACGGCCCCCACGGGCGGTCGCCGCAGTTGGCGCCGCCGACGCCGCCGACGCCGCCGGCGCCGCCGGGGATCAACCTCCTGGGCCGCGTGGTGCTCGGGATCGGCTTCATACCGCGCGGCCGGGCGCGCACCCTGCCCCCCTTCCAGCCCGGAGCCGCGTTGACGGCGGCGGCCGGCTCCGGCGTCGTGGGGATCGCGGAGATCGAGCGCGGGATGCGGCAGCTCGAGCCGCGGCTGGGGGAGCTGGAAGCCAGCGGCAGCCGCTCGCGGCACCCGCTCTTCGGCGGGCTCGGCGGCCGCCAGTGGCTGCGCTTCGTGACCGTCCACCACCATCACCACCTGAAGATCGTGCGCGACATCCGCCGTGCGCGGGGTCTCGCCACGGCCGGCCTGCCGTCGCGCTAGCGGGAGACCGGCGGCCGCCGTGCGCTCGTATCTCGTCTTCCTGCTGCTGGTGCTGGTGAAGGCCCTCGCGCGGCTGTTCTACCGCGTCGACATGCGCTGGATCGGCGATCCGCCGCCGGACCGCTGGCGCCACATCCGCATGCTGGCGGTGCTCAACCACACCAGCCTCTACGAGCCGTTGTTCATCGGCGGGGTGCCGCTGTCGTTCTTGTGGCGGATCGCCCGCCACGGCGTGCTGCCCATCGCGCGCAAGACCGCTGTCCGGCCCCTCGTCGGCCAGTTCTACAAGCTCATCGCCGCCCGCGTCATCTCGATCACCCGCGAGCGCGACGAGAGCTGGGACGAGGTGCTGTCCCACGTCGATCCGGACGCCATGGTGGCGCTGCTGCCCGAGGGGCGCATGAAGCGGGCCACCGGTTTCGACTCGAGCGGCCAGCCGATGACCGTGCGCGGCGGCATCGCCGACCTCATCGAGTCGCTCGGCGCCGGCCGCATGCTGCTCGCCTACAGCGGCGGGCTCCACCACGTCCAGGCCCCGGGCGAGCGCTTGCCGCGGCCGTGGAAGACCATCCGCATGCGTCTCGAGCTGGTGGACATCGCCTCCTATCGCGCCACGCTGCTCGCCCAGGCCGGGGCGGCCGGCTTCAAGCGCGCGGTCATCGCGGACCTCGAGCGGCGCCGCGACCTGCTCTGCCCCTGCGAGCCGCCGCCGCACGCCGCCCCGGCCGGCTGACGCGCGGTCCGATCCCTCGCCACGTCGCAGGACTTCCACGTCTCGCCGGGTTCGCGGCCTCGTCTCGATCCGCGCGCAGTCGCTTGAATCGCCGGTCAGTGCACTACTGACATTGAGACCGGTGCCCTTCTCGGAGGGGGTGTGAGCGTGCGGGCGTGCTCGCCAGCCCACCCATCGTCCGGTCCGGTGACGCAGACACCATGAGGAAGATTGCCAGGCGGGTGCTGGGCATCGCGCCGGAGGAGACGTCCTTTGCCCGGCGCGGCTTCCGCTGCGACTCCGACGCGGTGCGCGAGCGCCTCGAGGAGGTGGGCCGCTGCTTCGTGCACGGCTACCTGCGGGCGCTCGAGACCGACGACGCCGAGGCGCTGGGCGCGCGGCTCGAGGCCGAGGTGGCGCGTGACGACCGCGGCTTCGCCTACGAGGGGGCGGGGATGGCGCTGGCGCTGCTCGACTTCCTGGTTCCCTGGGGACGCGGCCGCCTGCGGCGCTTCCTGGCGGGGCCCGGCCGGAGCCACGTCTACATCGTGCACGTCGGCGCCGGCTGGGCGCTGGCGCGCCTGCCGATCCCGATCGACCGGCTGCTCGGCGGCCTCGACCCCGTCTTCCGCTGGCTGGCGCTCGACGGCTACGGCTTCCACCAGGGGTTCTTCCACTGGCCGCAGGCGGTGGTCCGCCAGCAGGTGCCGCGCCGGCTCGCGGGCTACGCTCGGCGCGCCTTCGACCAGGGGGTCGGACGCAGCCTGTGGTTCGTCGAGGGCGCCGATCCCGGCCGCATCGCGGCCGACGTCCGCGCCTTTCCGGCCGCCCGCCGGCCCCACCTGTGGTCCGGTGTCGGGCTGGCCTGCGCCTACGCCGGCGGCGTCGACCGCGGCACTCTCGCCGCGCTCTGCCTGGCGGCGGGACCGGCGCGGCCGGCGCTCGCCCAGGGCGTCGCCTTCGCCGCCAAGGCGCGGCTGTGGGCCGGCAACCCGACCGCGGGCACCGCGCTGGCGTGCGCGGTGGTGTGCGGCATGACCGTCGAGGAGACGGCGGCGGTGACCGACCGCTCGCTGCCCGACGGCGCCGACTGGCAGGCGGTGCCCGGCCTGCTCGACGCCCCGGGTTCGGCGCCAGGCAACGCCCCGCGCTCGGTGCCAGGCGACGCGGCGGCCGCGGCACTCGGCTACGGCGACGACGACGTGCCGCTGTTCGAGCTCTGGCGGCAGCGCATCCAGCAGTGCTTCGCCTCCGAGGGAGCGACTCCATGACTCGACAGCAAGGCTTCTGGCGCCGCCATGCGGCGCGCCTGGCCGCTCTCGCCCTGATCCTGGTCCTCTACGGCTTCGCGCGGATGCCGGCGCTCACTCCCGCCGAGCGGACGGCGCTCGCCGCGCGCTTCGCCTTCCAGCGCACCGCCCTGCCGCGCCTGCCCGCGGCGCTGGCCGGCGCGGGCGGCCCCGGACACGCCGTCCGCCAGGTCAATCCCAGCGTCGCCAACATCCAGGGGTGGATCTCGGGCGTCGGCGCCGGCGTGGCGCTGCACGACCTCGACGGCGACGGGCTGGCCAACGACCTCTGCTGGGTCGATCCGCGCGTCGACCGGGTGATGGTGGCGCCGGCGCCGGGGACCGGCGACCGCTTCCCGCTGTTCACCCTCGACCCGGAGCCGCTGCCCTACGACGCCGCGACCATGGCGCCGATGGGCTGCCTGCCGGGCGACTTCAACGAGGACGGCCTGGCCGACCTGCTGGTCTACTACTGGGGCCGCTCGCCGGTGCTGTTCCTGCGGCGCGCCGACGTGCCCACCCTCTCCGCCGCCGCTTTCGCGCCGGTCGAGCTGCTCCCGGGCGGCCCCGAGCCCTGGTACACCAACGCCCTGACCAGCGCCGACGTCGACGGCGACGGCCATCTCGACCTGATCGTCGGCAACTACTTCCAGGAGGGCTCTCACCTGCTCGACGCCCATGCCGCGGCCAACGTCGAGATGCAGAAGAGCATGTCGCACGCGCCGAATGGCGGCCGCCACCACCTGCTGCTCTGGCGGCGGGCGACCGCCGGGGCGCATCCGACGGCCGAGTTCGTCGACGTGCCCGGCGCCTTCGATCCGCAGACCGATCACTCCTGGACGCTGGCGGCCGGGGCCGCCGACCTCGACGGCGACGGGCTGCCCGAGATCTACTTCGCCAACGACTTCGGCAACGACCGCCTGCTGCACAACCGCTCGACGCCGGGGCACCCGCATCTCGTGCCGATCTACGGCCGGCGCACGCTCACCACCCCGCAGTCGAAGGTGCTCGGACACGATTCCTTCAAGGGGATGGGCGTCGACTTCGCCGACCTCAACGGCGACGGCCTGCTCGACATCTACGTCAGCAACATCGCGCAGGACTACGCGCTCGAAGAGAACCACTTCGTCTGGGTGAGCACCGGCCACCCCGAGCTGATGCGCCGCGGCATCGCGCCCTACGTGGACCGCAGCGAGCCGCTGGGCCTGGCGCGCAGCGCCTGGTCGTGGGACGCGCGCCTGGCCGACTTCGACAACGACGGGGTGCCGGAGGCGATCCAGGCGAGCGGCTTCCTGCGCGGCCGCGTCGACCGCTGGCCGGAGCTGCAGGAGCTGGCGATGGGCAACGACGACCTGCTGCACCTGCCCGGCTTCTGGCCGCACTTCCGCCCCGGCGACGACCTCTCGGGGCACGTCCACGACCCCTTCTTCGTGCGCGCCGCCTCCGGCCGCTACTTCGACGTCGCCTGCGAGCTCGGCCTCGGCGACACCCAGATCAGCCGCGGCATCGCGGTCGGCGACATCGACGGCGACGGCCGCCTCGACTTCGTGGTCGCCAACCAGTGGGGCGACTCCTTCCTCTTCCACAACCTGAGCCCGGGGGTGGGCACCTTCCTCGGCCTCGATCTACGGCTGCCGGTGACCACCGGGCTGGACGGCCCGGGCGCCCGTCTCGGCAGGCCGGCGGTGGGCGCCGCCGCCACCGTCCATCTTCCCGACGGCCGCCGCCTGGTCGGGCAGGTGGACGGCGGCAGCGGCCACTCCGGCAAGCGCGCTCCGACCCTGCACTTCGGCCTCGGCCGGCTCGCCGCCGGCACCCCGATGCGCGTCGACCTGCGCTGGCGCGATGCCGGCGGCAGCCTGCGCGCCCGCACCCTGTGGCTCACCCCCGGCTGGCACCGGATCATGCTCGACGCCGCCCGCGCCGCCGCCGGGACGGCGGAAGGGAGCTAGCCCATGACGGCACCCAAGGACCTGCGGCTGGCGGCGCTGCGGCGCTTCGCCTTCGCCATCACGCTGCTCAACGTGCTCGGCCACACGGTGCTCGGCTTCGAGCAGAGCTGGGCGGCGCCGCTGGTGGGCGTGGCGACCGCCTACGCCGCCGAGCTCCTCCTCGAAGCGCTGCTCGCCTGGCAGCAGGGACGGCGGCCACGTTACCTCGGGGTCGGCGGCGTCGGCGTCGTCGACTTCCTGCTCTCTGCCCATATCACCGGCCTGGCGGTCTCGATGCTGCTCTACACCGGCGAGCGGCTGGCGCCGATCGCTTTCGCCGCGGCGGTCGCCATCGGCTCGAAGTACGTCCTGCGGGTCGGCGCCGCGGGCGGCGGCAGCCGCCACTTCCTCAACCCGTCGAACTTCGGCATCACTCTCACCCTGCTCGTCTTCTCCTACGTCGGCATCACCCAGCCGTACATGTTCACCGAGAAGCTGAATGCGGTCGGCTCCTGGGTGCTGCCGGCGGTGCTGGTCTGCGCCGGCTCCTTCCTCAACGGCCGCTTCACCCACAAGCTGCCGCTCATCGCCGGTTGGGTGGGGGGATTCGTGCTGCAGGCGCTGGCGCGGTGGGGGCTGTTCGGCAACCTGCCGCTCGCCTCGCTGATGCCGCTGACCGGGGTGGCGCTCCTGCTCTTCACCTTCTACATGGTGACCGACCCCGCGACGACGCCGGTGCCGGCGTGGCGCCAGGTCGGCTTCGGTGCGGCGGTGGCGGCGACCTACGGCGTGCTGATCGCGGCGCACGTGGTGTTCACGCCTTTCTTCGCGCTGACCGTGGTGGCGATGGGGCGGGGCGCACTGCAGTGGGCGGCGGCCTGGCGTCGGCTGGCGGCGGCGCGGCAGCAGCCGGCGGCGGCCATGCATGCGCCGGCGATTCACGAGCCGGCCGCTCCGATCCACCAGCCGGCGGCGGCGATCCACCAGCCGGCGGCGGCACGGCGGGTGGCGGGGATCGCGGCCGGCCAATGAACGAAGGCATCGCGATCGTCGGCATGGGATGCCGATTCCCGGACGCCCGATCGCCGGACGAGCTGTGGGAGAACGTGCTGGCGCGGCGGCAGGCGTTCCGCCGCCTTCCCGACGAGCGCCTGCGGCTCGACGACTACCGCCAGGGAACGGCGGCACCGTGGGCACCCGCTCCGTCGGCGTGGCCGTCGCCGTCGTTGTCGCGGTCGCCGTCGCCGTCGCCGGCCGGCGGACCGGCAGAGGCCGCGGCGGCCGCCGCGGCCGCCG
>DATNKH010000054.1:0-2650 GCA_035603475.1 Thermoanaerobaculia bacterium | reverse complement strand
CGCGCGCTTGAAATTGGTGAAGTCCCCGTAGCGTCGGGGAGAGGACGTCGCAAAGGAGAACCACAGTGGCACGATACACGGGACCGGTCTGCCGGCTCTGCCGCCGCGAACGGATGAAGCTGTTCCTGAAAGGCGACCGCTGCTTCAAGGAGAAGTGCGCGGTGGAGCGGCTGCCCGCCGCTCGCCCGAGTCGGGAGCCGCAGCAAAAGCGGCTGCCCGCTGCTTGGCGGATCAAGGGCGGGCGAGACCGCTGTCGAAGGAGAAACCGGTCGAGCATGGTTCCCCGGGTGTGCCGGGGGCGCTTACCGGGCGTCTTCCTGAGTTGAAGTCCCCGTAGCCTCGGGGAGAGGACGTCAGAGGAGAACCACAGTGGCAAGATACACCGGACCCGTTTGCCGGCTCTGCCGCCGCGAGCGGATGAAGCTGTTCCTGAAAGGCGACCGCTGCTTCAAGGAGAAGTGCGCGGTGGAGCGCCGCAACTTCCCGCCCGGCCAGCATGGCACCCGCCGCGGCCGGCGCACGCTGGGCTACGGCCTGCAGCTGCGCGAGAAGCAGAAGGTCAAGCGCATCTACGGCGTGCTCGAGGCGCAGTTCCGCACCTACTTCGCGGAGGCCGACCGGCGCAAGGGGATCACCGGCGAGAACCTGCTGGTGACGCTCGAGCGGCGCCTGGACAACGTCTCCTACAGCCTCGGCTTCGCGGCCTCCCGCGCCCAGGCGCGCCAGTTCGTGCGCCACGGCCACGTGCTGGTCGACGGCCGCAAGATCACCATCCCTTCCTACCAGGTGAAGGCCGGCCAGACGGTGGCCGTCAAGGAGGCCAGCCGCAAGAACGCCTTCATCCGCTCGAGCGTCGAGACGGCGCGCGGCCGCGGCGTGCCGGACTGGCTCGACCTGGACGCCGAGAACGTGACCGGCAAAGTCATCCGCCTGCCGAACCGGGAGGACATCAAGCTGCCGATCCAGGAGCAGCTGATCGTCGAGCTGTACAGCCGCTAACACGAGCCAGAGAGCCAAGGAGTCCCGAATGCTTTGGAAAGGTTTCCAGCGCCCCAAGCGCGTTGAAGTCGATAGCGAGTCGCTGACCGCCACCTATGGCCGCTTCACGGCCCAACCCTTCGAGCGGGGCTTTGCCACCACCATCGGCAACGCCTTGCGCCGCTGCCTGCTGTCGTCGATCGAGGGCGCGGCGATCACCGCGGTGCACATCGAGGGGGTGCTCCACGAGTTCTCCTCGATCCCGGGGGTGCAGGAGGACGTCACCGACATCATCCTCAACTTGAAGCAGATCCCGATCCGGCTGCACTCGGAGGACGCGAAGGTGCTGACCATCGACGTCAACGGGCCGGGGACCGTCACCGCCGGCCAGATGACCGAGGACCCGCAGATCGAGATCATCGACCCCGCGGTGCACATCGCCACCCTCAACGAGGAGGGGCGCCTGAAGCTGCAGGCGCAGGTCAAGCGCGGCCGCGGCTACGTCTCGGCCGACCGCAACTTCGACGAGTCGATGGGCATCGGCTGGGTGCCGGTCGACTCGGCGCACAGCCCGGTGCGGCGGGTCAACTACCGCGTCGAGGCGGCCCGCCTGGGCCAGACCACCGACTACGAGCGGCTGATCCTCGAGGTGTGGACCAACGGCACGGTGAGCCCCGAGCAGTCGCTGTCGCTCGCCGCGACGCTGCTCAAGGATCATCTCGGCATCTTCATCCAGAGCGAGGAGGGGCTGCGCCACGACGGCAGCGAGGTCAGCGAGGAGCTGGCCGGGCTCGACGCCCTGCTGGCCAGGCAGATCGACGAGCTCGACCTGTCGGTGCGCTCGGCCAACTCGCTGAAGAACGCCAACATCCACACTCTCCGCGACCTGGTGCGGCGCAGCGAGAAGGACATGCTCGAGACCAAGAACTTCGGCAAGAAGTCGCTCGAGGAGGTGCAGGAAGTCCTCGACAAGCTGGGCCTCTCTCTCGGCATGGAAGTGCCGGAGCGGCCGGGCAGCGGGGCTGCGGCCTGAGGACGAGCCGGTCCCGCCGCAGTGAGCTCCATCGCCGCGAACGGCGCCCATTGAGGAGAGGAAGATGCGTCACGGTGTCAAAGGCAGGAAGCTCGGCAGGACGACCTCGCACCGCGAGGCGCTGTTCCGCAACCAGCTGCAGTCCTTGATGGACAAGGAGCGGATCGTCACCACCTTGCCCAAGGCCAAGGAGCTGCGGCCGCTGGCCGAGCGGGTGATCACGCGCGGCAAGCAGGGCACGGTGCACGCGCGGCGCTGGGCGCTGCGCTGGCTGCTGCGCCGCGACCTGGTCAAGAAGGTCTTCGACGACATCGCGCCGCGCTTCCGCGAGCGGCCGGGCGGGTACCTGCGCATTGTCAAGCTCGGACCGCGGCAGGGTGACGGCGCCGAGATGGCGGTCATCGAGATGGTGGATCGCGTGGCGCCGGCCGCCGCCGAGAAGGGTGCGGGCAAGGACGCGGCCGCGGGCGGCAAGCGCGGCAAGGGCGCCGCCGCCAGGGGTAAGGCCGCCGCGAAGCGCGGCGCGGCAGCGAAGACCGCCGCCAAGCCCGAGAAGGCCGCGAAGGCTGGCGCCGCTGCCGGCGATGATGGCGAAGAGGCGGAGGAGCAGCGGCCGAAGAAGGCCGCGAAGGGCGCCCA
>DATNKH010000053.1:0-5777 GCA_035603475.1 Thermoanaerobaculia bacterium | reverse complement strand
CTGGCCGGGAACACGCCGGCGTTGAGGATCAGCACGTCGAGGCCGCCGAAAGCCCCGACCGCGGCGGCCACCGCACCGCTCACCTGCTCCTCGGCGGTGACGTCGCAGAGCAGGCCGAGGGCGGCGGGCCGCGGGAAGAGGTCTTCGATCCGCGGATCGACGTCGAGGGCGGCGACCGCTGCGCCGCGCGCCAGCAGCGCCTCGACGCAGGCCTTGCCGATGCCTGAGGCTGCGCCGGTCACCAGCGCCACCTCCCCGGCGAGCGGCGGCGGCTCGCCGGCGCGCCGCAGCTTGGCCTGCTCGAGGTCCCAGTACTCGACCTCGAACAGGTCCGCCGCCGACAGCACCCGGTAGCCTCCCAGCCGGTCGGCCCGCTCGACGACGTCCATGGTGTGCCCGTAGATCTCCGCGGCGATCGCCGCCTCGGCGACGGTGCGCCCCGCGGCCAGCATGCCGAGCTCGGGATCGAGCACGATGCGCGGCGCCGGGTCGAGCATGGTCTTGGGCTCGGGCGCCGCCGCCGCGTGCTCCTCGAAGTAGCGCCTGTAGGCGGCGACGTACGCCGCGACGTCGCTGCCGAGGAGCGGCAGCCTCCGGGTGCGCAGCACATGATCGGGAGTGATCGGTCCTTGCAGGGCAAGCGCCGGCAGGTCAGGGCGCCGCACGAAGCGCAGGGCGCGGGCGTCGCGCCGGCTGGTCAAGACCAGCGGCCGGCCCGCCGCGGCGCTCAGCTCGCGGCGCAGGGAGGCGACGGCGGCCGCCTCCCCGGGAGACAGGGGGCCGGCGGCAGCGGCGGCAGCGGGCGATGGCGCTTCGCCGGCAGGTCCAGCCGCGGGATCGAGCACCCATGCATTGCGGGCGCGGAGATGGCCCTCGGCGAGGCCGACGAGATGGATCATGCGCTCGTAGGACTCGCGCGCGTCGTCGCCGAAGGAGAAGATGCCGTGCTTGAGGAGGACCATGCCCAGGACCGAGTCCGGCAGTGCAATGCCGCCGCCCCCGCTCGAGATCCGCTCGAAGACGGCGCGCGCCAGCTGGAAGCCCGGCATCACGTAGGGGATGACGACCACCGCGTCGCCGTAGATCTCCCGCACGCGCTCGTCGCCGTCCGCGGTGTCGGTGACGGTCACCACCGCATCGGCGTGGGTGTGATCGACGAAGCGCCGCGGCAGGATGGCGTGCAGGATGGCCTCGACCGAGGCCGGCGGCGCCCCGGCGCGGAGAGTGTGGATGGCCAGCTGCTCGACCATCTCGGGGTCGCCGAGCGCCGGCAGCTCGGCCAGGCGCCGCGCCGCGTCCAGGCGCACCGGGGTGAAGCCCGACTCCTCGATGGTCTCGAGGTCCCAGCCGCTCCCCTTGACGTAGAGGACCTCTTCCTCCTCGCCGAAGAGATTGCGCCGGCGCAGCTTGACCGAGGTGTTGCCGCCGCCGTGCAACACCAGCGAGCGGTCGCGGCCGAGCAGGCGCGAGGTGTAGACCCGCAACCCGAGATCGCCGCGGTACCGGCCGGCTTCGGCGTCGTCCCAGAGGCTCTGCATGGAGGTCTCCCGCGCCGCGGCTCGGGCGCCTGGCCCGCTCACACCGCCGGGCCGGCCGAAGTCTAACGCCGCGCGGCCCACCCGGTCCCATTTGTATCTTCTTAGAATCTCCTATATCATCATGTTCCGTAAAGACAGAACATGGCACCTGGTTCAAGGCAAAGGGCGCGAGAGTCTCGATCCTGAAAAGGAAATTTTTCGATTGATGTCACGAGATGACCTCGTTCTGGAACTATGGAGGTAAGGACCTGCCCCCGGCGTCTGCACCGCCGTCGCATCCCGGCGGCGCATTCCGAGCCCGCAGGGGGCGGTCCGTTCCTTCGCATGGTTCGCATGGTAAGGAGGGGCGATGGCGGATCGGCACCTGTCGCTGATCACCCTGGCGAAGCTGGCCACCGGCCGCATCGGGGTCGAAGAGATCCAGCAGCTCGTCATCCCTCACCTGGTCGCGGTCTGCGCCGGTTGCCGGGAGATCCACCAGGAGCTGCAGCGGCTCAAGCAGGAGGTCGGCCACTGGGACGAGATGGTCGTCGTCATGGAAGGGCTCGACGCCCCCGACCTCTGGCAGCGGCTGCAACCGCTGCCCTACGACCAGCAGCTGCGGCAGGTGGAGGAAGACGGCGGCTTGCAGACCTGGGCGCTCTGCCGCCTGCTGCTGCGCAAGAGCCTCGAAGCGACCCTCCACCGCCCCGATCTCGCCGTGCAGCTCGCCTTCCTGGCGGTGAAGATCACGGCCCATCTCGGCGAGGCCTACCACCGTGACTGGGTGATGGACCTCCGCGCGCTCGCATTTGCCTATCTCGGTAACGCCCGCCGCGTGGTAGGCGAGCTGCAAAGCTCCGCCGACGCCTTCCACGAGGCCCACTCCTACCTGCGCCGCAGCGGCAGCGGCAACCCACGTATCGAGGCCGAGATCCTCGACCTGGAAGCCTCGCTGCTGCGAGATGAGCGGCGGTTCGGCGAAGCTCTGGAGCTGCTGAAGCGGGTGATCGCGACCTACACCAGCGAGGACCCCGAGATCCGCGACCTCCACCTCGCCGGCCAGGCATTGGTCAAGAAGGCAAATACCTTGGAGCAGATGGGCGACGTGGAGCAGGCGATCGCGGTCCTCCGCGAAGCCGCACCCCTGATCGTCGAGGAGCGGGACCCGCGGCTGGTCCTATGTCTGCGGCACAACCTGGTCTGCTCTCTCTCCGCCGCCGGAAAGAGCGAGGTGGCGGCGGCGCTACTGCCCGAGGTGAAGGAGCTGGCGCTTCGCCTGGGCAACGATCTCGACCTCGTCCGCCTGCGCTGGTCCGAAGGGCGGGTGGCGTTCGGGAGCGGCCAGCGGGGGCCGGCGGAGCAGGCCTTCAAGGAGGTGCAGCGGGAGTTCCTGGAGCGTGACATGGGCTACGACGCCGCCCTGGTGTCGCTCGACCTCGCGATCCTCTATGCGCAGGAAGGCTGCATCCCCGAGCTCAAGCAGCTGGCCCTTGACATCTTGCCCGTCTTCTCGTCGCGCGAGGTGCACCGCGAGGCCATGGCCGCCCTTCTCCTGTTCCAGCATGCCTGCCAGGAGGAGCGCTTGACCGTCGAGCTGGCCCGGCAGCTGGCCTCCCTGCTCGAGCGAGAGAGGCCTCACCGTCCAGTCGTCTTCCGGAGAGGCTCGGCCGAACCGGGGTGACCGTCGTGACGTTCGCTCGGCAGGCCCGTTCCGGGCGGCTGGGCGCTTTTGTACATCCCTCCTGGTACGAGCTTCGTAGCTCGAGCGACACCTCCTTGCTGAATATGACAACAAATTGTCGGATCGGTGCACTTCCATTCCAAGGCGGCTCGCTCGCGGCCGTTCCGGCTGCCGAGGCGCAGCCGCCGTGAAAGGAGCCGTACCATGTCTCATCGTTCACGCCTCCTCGCGGCCGTCCTCCTGGTGGCCGCCCTCGCGGTCCCCGCCTCCCTCCAAGCCTCAGGCCTGCCGAGTCCTCGCACGGCCGCCCTCGACGGCGGCAGCCTGCTCCGCGCCAGCTCCTGGTCCCTCGACGGGCTGCTCCGCATGGTTCGCAAAGCTTTGATCGATGAAGGGCCCATTCTCGATCCGAACGGCGGCGCCAGCGCCGCGCCGCCTCCGGGCAACTCCGGCGACGGCGGACCCAGCCTCGACCCGAGCGGCCGCGCCAACGCGCCGGGAAGGCATGTCACGACGCACCGCCGGCACGGCCATTGAGGCGCCGGGGCCGCCACCTCGGTGACCCTTCCGTACCGGCAGACCGTCGAACCCCGCACGCAATTCCGGCTCGTCGCGGCCTCGGCGAAGCCACACCTGGGAGCGGGCAGTTCCGCCGCTCCCGCCTTCTTCTCTCGGGTCCGCCGCCGCGCGCGCGGGCCGCCCCCCGGCATGGGATAATCGCGCACGGCGAGCGGGCGGCCCGCCAGGGTCAGCCGGCCGGGGAGGGATGGGCGATGCATGCGGTGCGGGTTCATCAGTGCGGCGGGCCGGAGGCGATGGTCTACGAGGAGGTGGACGACCCGCGGGCGGGGCCGGGGCAGGCGCTCGTGCGCATCGAAGCCTCCGGGCTCAACTACATCGACGTCTACCACTGCACCGGCTTCTACAAGCTGCCGACGCCGCCGCCGTTCACCCTGGGCCAGGAGGCGGCGGGAACGGTGATCGCGATCGGCGACGGGGTGTCCGAGGTGGCGGTGGGCGACCGCGTCGCCTACTGCGGCATCCAGGGGGCCTATGCCGAGCAGGCCGCCGTGCCGGCGGCGCGGCTAGTCGAGCTGCCCGCCGACGTCAGCACCCGTCAGGGGGCGGCGGTGATGCTGCAGGGCATGACCGCGCATTATCTCGCCTGCAGCACCCGGCCACTGGGCCCGGGCGACGCCTGCCTGGTCCACGCCGCCGCCGGCGGCGTCGGCCAGCTGCTGTGCCAGATCGCCAAGCTGCGCGGCGCCCGCGTCTTCGCCACCGTCTCCACCGAGGCGAAGGCCGAGCTGGCCCGCCAGTCCGGCGCCGACGAGGTGATCCTCTATACCCGGCAGGACTTCGAGGCCGAGGTCAAGCGCGCCACCGGCGGCCGTGGCGTGCAGGTGGTCTACGACGGCGTCGGACGCACCACCTTCGACCAGGGCCTGGCCTGCCTGGTGCCGCGCGGCATGATGGTGGCGTTCGGCCAGTCGAGCGGCGCGGTGCCGCCGCTGGACGTCGGCCGGCTCGCGGCCATGGGATCGCTCTTCCTCACCCGGCCCACCCTGTTCCACTACATGGCCACCCGCGAGGAGCTCACCGCCCGCGCGGCCGACCTCTTCGGCTGGCTCGCCGCCGGCAAGCTCGAGGTCCGCATCGGCGCCGAGCTCCCACTCCGCAACGCCGCGGACGCTCACCGCGCCCTCATAGGGCGCCAGACTTCCGGCAAGGTGCTGCTGATCCCCTGAAGCAGGTAACAAGGAGGCGGCTTCGCGCGTCAGCGCGGCCGCTGGCTGGCGCCGAGGGTGACGGTGAGCTCGAGGCGCTGGCCGCCGCGGTCCACGACGGCCTGGACGGTGTCGCCGGGCTTCGAGCGCTGCAAGACGTACATGAAGTCGTAGATGTCGCGGATCGGCGTGCCGGCGAGCTCGACCAGGAGGTCGCCGCGCCGGATGCCGGCCCGCTCCGCCGCTCCCTCCGGGCGGACGCCGCCGATCAGCACTCCGGGGCGTCCATCGCCGGCGTAGTCGGGCACCGTCCCCAGCGAGGCGCCGTACGAGCGCACGTCCCCGGCCGGGGCCGGCGCCGGCGCGGCCTTGTAGGTGAGGCGCGCCGGCCGCGCGGACGCCTCGCGCGCGACGTCGGCCACCAGCATGGCGACGCGGGCGCCGCCGATGGCGTTGATCTTGTCGGAAGTGTCGCTCGGCCTGTGGTAGTCCTCATGGGCGCCGGTGAAGAAATGCAGCACCGGCACCCCCGCGGCGTAGAACGGGCTGTGGTCGGAGGGACCGTACCCGTCGCCGCCCAGGGTGCAACCGATCAGCGCCCGCGCACACGCCGGCGGGACCAGCTGGCGCCACTCGCCGGCGGTCTCGCCTCCCAGCACGCTGAGCTGGTTGCCGCGCAGCCGGCCGACCATGTCCATGTTGAGCATCGCCACCACGTCGGCCAGGCGCAGACCGTCCGGCGGCTGGCGGGTGAAGGCGGTCGAGCCGAGCACGCCCTCCTCCTCACCGGAGAAGGCGACCAGGTAGACGTCGCGGCGCAACCGGGCGCGCTCCCCCGCCAGGAGGCGC
>DATNKH010000052.1:0-2354 GCA_035603475.1 Thermoanaerobaculia bacterium | reverse complement strand
GACTGGCATGCCACTACCGCCGTCTCTCGGCCGAGAGCAGCTTCAGCGCCTCGATCGGCCGCCGGTCCGGGGCCATCATCTTGATCGCCCGCCGCAGCATCTTCTCGGCGTCCTCGCGGTCGCCCATCTGGCGGTGGATCTCGCCGGTGTAGTAGACCGCCAGGCCGCAGTCGGGATCGCGGCGCAGGGTCTCCTGCAGCTCCTTCAGGGCCCGCGCTCCCTGGCCGGGAGCCAGGCAGAAGCGACAGTAGGCGAGCTCGGCGCTGTAGAGGCCGTTCTGCGGATCGCAGTCGGACGCGAACTCGAGCAGCAGCGCGGCTTCCTGGAGCTTGCCGGCGTCCATCAGCGCTCGTCCCTTGCGGTACTGGACCTCGGGATCGAGCAGATCGGTCTTGATCGCCGGCAGGTCGGCGGGGGCGCGGCGGTCACGCTCCTCGCGCCGCGCCTTGCGCCGGAACAGCACCGTGTTGCGCTGCTCGAGGTCGAGCAGCTCGGCGTAGGCGCGGGCGCCGGCCAGGAAGAGGTCGCGCGCCTTCTCCTCCATGCCGGCCAGCTCGGGGCCGGCGAGCGTCCAGGGGGCGAAGCGCCTGGCGAAGTCGAGATACCTGCTCTCGACGGCGGCGGGCGAAGCTTCCTCGTCGGCGCCGAGCAGGTCGAACGCATCGAGGCGCCGGTAGGAGAGGTAGGCCTGCATGATCTCGTTGCGGTACGCGGTGGCCGACGCCGAGGCTTCGCTCGACGATGAGGGCGACGGCGACGAGGACGAGGAGGACGACGGGGACGACGAGGACGACGAAGGCGACCAGGGCGACGAGGCGGCGTCCGGGGACACCGCGGCGGCGGCGAGGTGCGGCGCGCCCGCGGCGGCGGCGACGGCAGGGTCCGGCGCGCCCGTGCCAGCGCCCGCGCCCATGGCCTTGGCGGCGGCGGCGGCGGGCTCCGGCGCGCCCGCGCCACCCGCGGCATTGGCGGTGGCGAGGCTCGGTGCGTCCTGCGGAGCGGCGGCCGGGGAGGCGGGCCGCACGGCGGGCGTCGCCGGCATCGCCGCCAGCTGATCGGCGGTGATCACCATGCCGAGCATGGCGAGCGCGTAGAGCAGGCGGGTGATCTCCTCGAAAGGCAGCGCGGTGCCGAGCGCCAGCTCGTCGATGCGCCAGCCCGAGCGCAGCGCGACGGCGATCTGGGCCTGGCGCTGGCTGAGCCGGACCTCGTCGAGCGCGCAAGGCGGGCTGGGATTCAGGCAGAGCTTCTTGCCCACCAGCGGCACGATGCCGGCGTCGACCTCCTCCTGGGGGGCGAACTTGGTGACGCCGGTGACGACGAGCTGCGGCACGCGGATCTTGAGCGGCGACTGCGGGTGCGGCACGTCCTCGTGGGTCCGGAAGTCGCCGTCGCGCCAGGCAAAGACGTCCAGCAGCTTCTTGGCCAGGTTCTCCTGCAGCACCCGGAAGAGCTCCTCGGCGGTGACCACGTCGTGGTCGAGGAGCACCTCGCCGAGCGGCAGGCCGAGCGAGGCGGACTGGCCGAGGTAGGCGTGGAGATCCTCTGCGGCGAGCTTGCCTTGGGCCACCATGTAGCGGCCGAGAGTCTCGTGCACCAGGTTCGAGCGGCAGTCAACCGGCACGCCGTGCTCGAAGACGATCCGCTTCGAGATCTGCTTGCGCCGCACCTCGACGATCACCGTCCGCCGGTGGGCGGAGAAGGCGAGCAGCAGGGCGGCGAAAGGCACCGTGTCCCGCGGTCCTCCCCGTGGACCCGGGGTGCCCAGGGCCCCCTCGTGGAGCCGCGAGATCTCCTCGAGCTGCTCGGGTGTCGGGATCACGCGGGAACCTCGTGGAATTGCGGACGGCGGACGACGGCGCGAGGCTACCTGCTGCATCGGGGCCTGTCAAATGCGCCGCGGGCACGGTAGTGGGTCAGATTCCTCGCGAGGGTCCATCCCCCTCTGAGCCCGTATGGGCAAGGGTTCATAGTCCTCTGGAGCCGCCCAATAGCCTTGGACCCCTCGCCCATACGGGCTCAGAGGGGGGATGGACCCTCGCGAACCTGACCCGTACCGCGGGCTGCGCCCCTGCCGCCGGAGGGCAGAGGGGTTGGACCCTCCCGAGGAAGCCCTTGACGGTTATGGTTTGTTCACATATGGTAGTGGCAACAGGTCGTGCTCAATGGTGGGTCTTACCATCGAGAAGGAGTGCCCCATGACGTGGAAATTGCGGGAATCGCGTTGGATCTGCGCCGCTGCCGTGCTCGTGTGCCTGCTGGGACTGCCGCTGGCCGGCAGTGCCGCGACTCCGCAGCTCGTCGGCTCGGAGGTCCAGGTCAACACCAACGGTCTCTCCCAGTCGCACAACCCG
>DATNKH010000051.1:0-5378 GCA_035603475.1 Thermoanaerobaculia bacterium | reverse complement strand
CGCTTTGCGGCGGCCGCAGCCGCAGAGTGGCATCGCGGCGCAGGCGAGAACGACCATCAGCAGCACCCCGATCCGCGAAGCGCCCAGGGTGCACCGACTGCCTGGAGCAGCCAGCCTATGTGGAGAGCGCAGCAAGGCTGTGTGGCGAGTCGGCAGCACGTGCTCGCGCGGTCTCGAAGGCCGCCGCGGCGCCACTAGCGGATGCGCCTCCGGCGGTTGCGGATGTAGTCGGCGAGGATGAACTCGCCGAGGTTGTAGGGCGAGGCGAAGTAGGCGCGGCCGCGGTTGATCTGGGTCAGCTTCTCGACGAACTGGGTGAGCATCGGGTCGGTTGCCAGCATGAACGTCGTCACCACCACCTTCTGCCGGCGGCAGAGGTCGGCCTCCTCGAGCGTCAGGTTGACGATGCGCATGTCGAGGCCGAAGGGGTTCTTGTAGATGCGGCCGTTCTCGGTGATCGCCGAGGGCTTGCCGTCGGTGATCAGGAAGATCTGCTTGTTCGGCTGCTTGCGGCGCGCCAGCAGGCTCCGCGCGAGCTGCAGGGCGTCGCGGGTGTTGGTGTGGTACGGGCCGGCCTGGATGTAGGGGATCTCGCCGAGCGCCACCTCCTGCGCGCGGTCGCCGAAGAGGATGACCGCGAGGTGGTCCTTCGGGTAACGGGTGGTGATCAGCTCGGTCAGCGCCAGGGCCACCGTCTTGGCCGGCGTGATGCGGTCCTCGCCGTAGAGGATCATCGAGTGGCTGACGTCGATCGCCACCACCGTGGCGCAGGCCGTCAGGTGCTCGGTCTCGAAGACCTCGATGTCCTCCTCGGCGAGCGTCAGGTCCCCCTTGGTGCGGCGCAGCGCATTCTCGAGCGAGCGCGGCGAATCGATCAGGTTGAGGTCGTCGCCGAAGGCGTAGGGGCGGGTCTCGGGCAGCCGCTCGATGCCCTCGCCGGCCTGGTGCACCGGGTGATAGCCCGGGCCGGCGCGGTCGAGACCGGCGAAGATCTCCTCGAAGGCGCTGCGGCGGATGCGGCGCTCGCCGCCGCTGGTGAGCTGCAGCGCCCCCTCGGAGTCGCGGTCCACCAGGTTCTGCTCCTCGAGCGAGGCGAAGAACTGGTCGAGGTCGAGCTCCTCCGGCAGGTAGCCCTGGCGCTGCAGGTAGCGCATCCAGTCCATCGCCTCCTCGACGTCGCCGCCCGAGGCGAGCACCAGCTGGTTGAACAGCCGCAGCAGGTCGAGGCCGGCGAGGAGCTGGCGGATCAGCTCGGGGTCGAGGTAGAGGTACTGGTGGCGCATGGCCCGCTCAATTCACGTCGCCCCGGCCGCTGCCGCGCCGGCCGCTGCCGCTGCCGCCGCGCGGCTTGAGCAGCTGGAACTTGACCATCTCCTTGTAGCTCACCTGGCTGTCGAGGTCGTTGCGCGCCAGCTTCAGGTGCTGGTGGAGGCCTTCGAGCACCATCTCGCCGGCCAGCGCCCGCTCCTCGCGGGTGCGGCCGCCGTGGCGGGCGACGATCTCGGCGAGCCCGGGCACGCGGCGCATCTCGGCCTCGTACTCCTCGAACGACTGCTCGTCCGAGAGGGTGATGGAGTTGCCCTCGGCGAACCAGCGGACGATCGGGGCGTAGGGCCCCTTGTCGTCCTCGCCGCCGCTGCCGAGCTCCTTGCCGACCTCGGGGAAGCGGCTGTCGAATGCCTTCTTGACCGCCTGGCCGATGAGGCGGCGTGCCACCACCTCGGCTCCCTGCTGCTCGCCCTCGTAGACCATCTCGACCTTGCCGGTGATCGCCGGCAGCAGCATCTGCAGGTCGCAGAGGCGCGGGTAGACGCGGCCGTCCGCCGCGGCGGGGGTCGTGGCGGTCGTGACCAGGGGGGTCTTCGCGGCCTCCGGCCGCCTGCCGAGCGCGCGGCGCTCGAGATTGGAGGCGAGCAGCTCGAGCGCCGAGATGGCGACGCGGGCGCTCACCCCCGAGGACTGGTCGACGAGGTCGCTCTCGCGGGCCGCGAAGCTGATGTCTTCGATCAGCAGCCGGAACTCCTCGGGGATGACGACGCTCGGGACGTCGCGCTCGGTCCAGGCCTCCTGGCGGGTGATGTCGGCGGCGACCGTCGTGTCCGGCGGGTAGTGGGTGAGGATCTGCGACGAGATGCGGTCCTTGAGCGGCGTGATGATGCTGCCGCGGTTCGTGTAGTCCTCGGGGTTGGCGGAGAACACCATCAGCAGGTCGAGGGGGATGCGCACCGGGAAGCCGCGGATCTGCAGGTCGCGCTCCTCGAGGATGTTGAACAGGCCCACCTGGATGCGCGGCGAGAGGTCGGGGAGCTCGTTGATCGCGAAGATGCCGCGGTTGGTGCGCGGCACGATGCCGAAGTGGATGACCTCGGGGTCGGCGAAGGTGAGCTTGCGGGTGGCCGCCTTGATCGGATCGATGTCGCCGAGCAGGTCGGCGATCGAGACGTCGGGGGTTGCCAGCTTCTCGTTGTAGCGCTCGTCGCGCCCCAGCCACTCGATCGGCGCGTCGTCGCCGGCCGCGGCGACCAGCCGCTGGCCGGGCACGGAGATGGGCGCCAGCGGGTCGTCGTTGAGCTCCGACCCGGCGAGCACGGGCACCTCGGGGTCGAGCAGGGTGGTGAGCGAGCGCAGGATCCGGGTCTTGGCCTGGCCGCGCAGCCCGAGCAGGATGAAGTCGTGGCCGGCGAGCAGGGCGTTGACCACCGCCGGGATGACCGTGCGGTCGTAGCCGAGGATGCCGGGGAACAGCGGTCCGCCGCACCCCAGGCGCCCGCGCAGGTTGTCGCGCAGCTCCTGCTTGACCGAGCGGGGCCGGTAGCCGCTCGCCTTGAGCGCGCCGAGGGTCTTGATTCGCGAGACTTTGGGCATCAGTCGTGAAGCTCCTCGAGCCAGCGCTCGGCGTCCAGGGCCGCCCGGCAGCCGGTGCCGGCGGCGGTGATCGCCTGGCGATAGATGGGGTCCATGGCGTCGCCGGAGGCGAAGACGCCCGCCACGCTGGTCCTGCTGGTCGGTTCTTGGACCCTGATGTAGCCGACGTCGTTCATCTCGAGCTGGCCGGCGAACAGCGCGGTGCTCGGCTGGTGGCCGATGGCGTAGAAGACCCCCTGGGTGGGATATTCGCTGTCGATGCCGGTCTGCTTGTTGTGCAGCTGGACCGCGGCGACGCCGCCGTCGCGGCTGCCGGTGATGTCGGTGACCACCGTGTTCCAGATCCAGGCGATCTTGGGGCTGGCGAAAGCACGGTCCTGCATGATCTTCGAGGCGCGCAGCTCGTGGCGGCGGTGGATGACGGTGACCTTGCTGGCGAACTTGGTGAGGTAGAGCGCCTCCTCCATGGCCGAGTCGCCGCCGCCGATGACGACGACCTCTTTATCACGGAAGAAGAAGCCGTCACAGGTGGCGCAGGCCGAGATGCCGTACCCCATCAGCTCACGCTCGGCGGGCAGACCCGCGAGCTTGGCCGAGGCGCCGGTGGCGACGATCAGCGCGTCGGTGCGGTAGGTCGCCTCGTCGGTCTTGATGCTGAAGGGCCGCTGGCGCAGATCGACCGCGGTCGCGGCCTCGAACTTGACCTGGGCGCCGAAGCGGCGGGCCTGCTCGCGCATGGCGTCGACCAGCTCCGGGCCGAGGATGCCCTGCGGGAAGCCGGGGAAGTTCTCGACGTCGGTGGTGATGGTCAGCTGGCCGCCAGGCTGGTTGCCCTCGAGCACCAGCGGCGCCAGGTCGGCGCGCGCCGTGTAGAGCGCGGCGGTGAGGCCGGCCGGGCCCGAGCCGAGGATGACCACCCGATGGTACGGGCTCTCGTGCCGATGCTCACGCTGCCCTTCGTGATGCTCTTCATGCGGAGGTGCCGGTGTGGACATCGCGGGACGGGTCTCCTCGTGGGGCGGGGATGGGGTCGGCGGCCGAATCTGCGGCTCGACGAGTATACAGCGCTGCCCCAGGGCCTGCCGCCGCCTGCGAGTGATAACAGGCGGCGGCAGGAGGGGATTCCGGAGGGGGGTAGAATGCGGCGTCGCCCCACCGGCGGCGGAGGGGAGGGGAGGCGTCATTCATGGCTATCAGCATCTTCGAGCTGTTCACCATCGGCATCGGCCCGTCGAGCTCACACACCGTGGGTCCGATGCGCGCCGCGCGCCGCTTCGCCCAGCGGCTGGAGCGCGAGGCGCTGCTGTCGCAGCTGGCGCGGCTGCGGATCGAGCTGTTCGGCTCGCTGGCGATGACCGGCAAGGGCCATGGCACCGACCGCGCGGTCATCCTCGGCCTCGAGGGCGAGACGCCGGAGGAGGTCGACCCGGCGTGGATGCCGCGGCGCGTGGCGGAGATCCGCGCCGAGGGGCGGCTGCGCCTGCTCGGGCTGCGCGAGGTCCCCTTCGACGAGAGGGAGGACCTGGTCTGGAACCGCAAGCAGCTGCTGCCGCTGCACTCCAACGGCATGCAGTTCACCGCCCTGGATGCGGCCGGCGGGACGCTCGACCACCGCACCTACTACTCGGTGGGGGGCGGCTTCGTGGTCAACGAGGAGGATGCCGGCCACGACCGCCTGGTGCACGACCAGACGCCGCTGCCGTACCCCTACGCGAGCGGCGCCGACCTGCTCCGCCTCTGCCGCGAGGAGGGGATGGCGATCTGGGAGCTGATGCTCGCCAACGAAGGCTGCTGGCGCACCGAGGGGGAGGTGCGGGCCGGCCTGATGCGGATCTGGGACGCCATGCAGCGCTGCGTCGACCGCGGCTGCCGCGAGAGCGGCGTGCTGCCGGGCGTCCTCAAGGTGCCGCGGCGGGCGCCGGGCCTGTACGCCGAGCTGACCGGCAAGCCCGAGGAGTCGCTCAAGGACCCCCTCAGCGTGCTCGACTGGGTGAATCTCTACGCCCTGGCGGTGAACGAGGAGAACGCCGCCGGCGGCCGGGTGGTCACGGCGCCCACCAACGGCGCCGCCGGCATCGTGCCGGCCGTCCTCCACTACTACCGCCGCTTCACCCCGGGCGCCGACGACGACGGCGTGGTGCGCTTCCTGCTGACAGCCGGGGCCATCGGCATCCTCTACACGGAGAACGCATCCATCTCCGGCGCCGAGGTGGGCTGCCAGGGCGAGGTGGGCGTCGCCTGCTCGATGGCGGCCGGCGGCCTGGTGGAGGCGCTCGGCGGCACGCCGGCGCAGGTCGAGAACGCCGCCGAGATCGGCATGGAGCACAATCTCGGCCTCACCTGCGATCCGGTCGGCGGCCTGGTCCAGATCCCCTGCATCGAGCGCAACGCCATGGGCTCCGTCAAGGCGATCAACGCCGCCCGCATCGCCCGGCGCGGCGACGGCTCGCACAAGGTGTCACTCGACCGCGTCATCAAGACCATGCGCGAGACCGGCGCCGACATGAAGACGA
>DATNKH010000050.1:0-8330 GCA_035603475.1 Thermoanaerobaculia bacterium | reverse complement strand
CGAAGTAGGGGCGGCCGTCAGGTCCGGTGCCGCCATCCAACAGGCGGGCGAGGTTGGGATGCTCCAGGCTGGCGAGGATCTGCCGTTCGCGCACGAAGCGACGCACGATCGATTGCGAATCCATGCCGCGCCGGATGATCTTGAGCGCCGCGCGCTGGGTGAACGCCGGGTCGCTGCGCTCGGCCAGGTAGACCTCGCCCATGCCCCCGCGCCCCAGGAGGCTGAGCACGCGCCAGGAACCGACCGTCGTCCCCGCGGACAGCTGCAGTTCCTCGGCGTCCGCCTCGTCCGCCGTGTCCGTGGCGATCAGGGCAAGCGTCGGCCGATCGAGGAAGCCGGTGGCGGCGGCGTCGGCGGCCAGCATCCGCTCCATACGGGAGGCGAGATCGGCGTCCTGGGAGCGCAGCTCGGCGAGGCGCTGCCCCAGCTCGGGCTCCGAAAGCTCCACCAGCTGGTCGAAGATCTCCTCCCAATGCGAAGGGCGCTCGGCGGAGGGGGAAGGCGGATCGTTGAGCACGAGATGGACCGCGAGGTGCAGGGCCGATCGTCGAGACTGGGGGATATTATAGCGGTAATCCTCCTTGTCCCTTCAGGGGCGGGCTCTGAAGAGCTGGCGACCGTGCACGCCGTCGTCACCACGCCGGATGCGCGGGGGTCAAGGTCGGCGAAGCCGGCGCGGGCGCGTTGGCGGTGGTAGGCCAGTACGCTAAGCGCTGCAGACCGGAGAAGGCGAAGATGGGAGATAAGGCCATGAGAGGACAGCAGGCAGTCGTCCGCCGGGCAGTGACTCTCGTCGGAGTGGGTGTGATCGCATCGTTCGTGGTGGCGCTGACCGCTTCCCGTGCGGTTCCGGGGGGGAAGGATTCCCGCGGTGTGATCGCCCCGATCTCGTTTGCGGTATCCAAAGATCAGGCGCTGGTCTATCCGCCCTCGATTCACTATCTGCCGGACGAACATACCAGCGTCATTCCGGTCTTCTCTTCACCCTTGACGAACCCGAGCGATTACAACTTCTTCGTCGCGATGGCGAACAAGGTGGGACGCACCTTCTACGGGGGGACCTTCGTGCTGCGGAGCGCGAATCTCATCAACTTCGCCTTCGCGCCCGGTTATGGCGTCAGCAAGCAGGGCAATGCCGTGCTGTGGGCGCCTCATCCCGACGGAGGGACGGCGGCCAAGTGCGCTTACAGCGGACCGACACACTTCGACGAGCAATATGCGGCGCCCGGAACGGTGGTCCAAGACCCGACGCTGCCGCCAGGCAACCTGATCATGATCTACGAGGCCGAGATCCATTGCCCCGCCGGTCCCCCCGGGAGCGTGGAGGGCTGGGCTTCCGTGGGTGTGACTCGCTCGTCCGACGGCGGCAAGACCTGGCCCTTGCCGGTCGCCCAGAACGGCTTCGCGAACGATTGGCTCGAATACGGAGACAACCGCTATGCGGGGGTGACCCTGCCTGGCACGCCTCCCACGACGCCGTATTCACACTTCTATGGCGACGCGCTGCCGAGCGCTTTCGTCGACGACGCCAACCCGGCTGCACTCGGCGCACCCTACATCTACGTCCCCTACACCTTCACAGGCGACCTGACGGCCAAAGGAGATGCGCACATCCACATGGCGCGGGCGCAGCTGGGCCAACCAGGCCGCCTCCATTTTCACAAGTGGTACGTGAACCCCACGACCGGCAAGGGCAACTGGACGCGAGAAGGCCGCGGTGGCTTGGAGAGCGGCGTCATGCAGGCCGGGTGCGCCCCAGCATACGCCGAGGGTGCCAGCCAGATCACCTACAACGATGCCCTTGGCGCCTACATGCTCACCTTCGATTGCACGCAGCTCGCCTGCGCCAATGGCAAGTGCACGCCCACGAAGCTGTCGCTCTTCTACTCGACCGCCACGAGCCTCGAGACTCAGAACTGGACGACGCCCCAGTTGATCGAGAACTCGACCTATCCGATCCTACCCCTACCCGGCAACGCCGGGACCCTCCTCGACGGCGGCTACCCGTCTTTCATGTCGCCCACCTGTGAGCCCGGCCACCTCGGCCTCTCGGGCACCGTCTTCCTCTTGAAGGGCAGCGGCCTCGGCAGTCGCCAGTTCATCTCGCGCACATTCACGATCCGACCTGCGGTCTCGGCGACGAAGAGCCCAGTACCGCTCGGCTCGAGCAGCAACGGCTGCAAACCACGGCGCGACCGGGCTCGGTAACCGGAAGCTGCCCTGACGCCGCCCGGCGACAGCAACCTGCGAGGAGTCGCGAATCCGAGCTAGGGCTCGATGTTCCAGGGGCGCTCCCAGGAAGCGAGCGGCCGCTGGCGCTTGAGCAGGGGGTAGTAGATCCGCTGCAGCTCGAGGACCATGGCCACCTTCTCCTTGAGCGACATCTGGGTGCGCCGGGCGCGCAGCTCGGCCTTGCCTTGACGCAACCTGCTCATCAGTTCCGGGGTGGGTCGGGATCGGTGGCCCATTTCTATGGCTCCAGCTTGAATCGATGGATCAGGTCCTGGACGAGACTCTGGTCCGTCCCGGGGGCCTCGATCAGCGCCGCGGCACGCTCCCGCCGTTTGGATGTCCGCGCCGAGGGTTCGAGGTAGAGCGCTACCAGGTACTCGGCCCGGACGACCCGAACGGCGACGCCCTCATAGTCCAGTGTAGCAGCCCTTTCTATCGCCTCGTCCGCCAGCTCATTGTGCGAGGGAAGGAACTGGACGGGCAGGCCTTCGACGACGATGTGCTCGCCGTCGACAGGGTACCCGTGTGCCGCTGCCCATTGATAGATGCTTCCCAACGACAAGATCGGCGTCTCCTGCTCGGCGAGAAACACCAACACATCGAGGTCAAATGTTGGGATGGGCTCCGTCCAGAACGCCAGTGCCATCGCACCGGCGATCGCATAGTCTTCGACGATGCCAAGCCGCTTGAGCTCTTCCAGGGCGCGCAGTGCGTTCAGAAAAGATGGTGCGGCCTTCATGGGGCAGAATCTCCTCCTCCCCTGACCGAACTGCACAGCGAGGATATCTCACCTCCCCGCCCAGGACACCGCGCCTGGCAGCCCTCCGGCAGGCTGGCTCCGCCGGCATGTCCCCTGCCCGACCCAGCCTACGCCTCCGTCCTTAGGACAGCTCGGGCAGCGAGCCCGTCATCCTTATTCCGAGGAGGAGGTCTTCATGAGACTCGACCACTGGCGCGGCCTGCTCTGGCTGGCGCCGTTCGCGATCGTGCTCGGCGGGGCCCCGGCGGCCGCCGACTGGGGGTTCCAGGTACCGGCCGGGTGGGTGGATCTCTCCGGGGGAAAGCCCGCGCCGCCCGGCATGCCGGCACACGAGGTGGCGATGGCACGCGGCTGTCAGGCCTATGCGGTCGATCCCGCGTCTGCCGACAACGGCTATGCCGAGGGCATGTTCGCCAAGGTCGCGCCGATGCCGATGGTGGCCGACGAGGCGGGCTTCGCCCCGTTCATGACCTCCTTCGCGCAGAGCGTGCACTCCACGGCGCCGGCAACCCGGCTGGCGTTCGTCGAGAAGGGGATCGTCGAGATCCAAGGCGTGCCGGCGATGCGCGTGGTCGCGGACCTGACGAGGCCAGGCAAGCAGCTCCGCATGCTGGTGTACATGCTCCCGGGCGGCGACACCACGGCCGTGATCACCTACACCGCAGATCCGCGGGTCTACGACCGCTACCTGCCCCTCTTCGAGGCGAACGTCCGTGCCGTCCAGGGCGTCGCCAGGCCACCGCTTCTCGCCAGGGTGAGGCACTGGCTCCAAGGCACCTGGCTGGGAGATCTCAGCCCCCACGATCGCGACGCGCTCTTCACCGGCTTCGGCAAGGTGTTCGGCGTGGCCGTCGTCCTGGTGCTGTTCGGCCTCGCGCGGCGGCGCAAGCGGGCGGCCAGCTCCGGGACGCCCTGAGGCGCGCCCGCTCCCTATCAGCCGCCGCTGCGGAAGAGCTGCACGCCGGCTCGGCGCAGGTAGTCGGCGAGCTCGTGCGGATCGACCTGGCGGTCCGCGGGGACCAGTCCGGAGGCGGCGAAGGTTCCTGCCTTGATCGCCCTGGCGGCGAGGACCGCCGGCGCGACGGCGACGACGTAGCTGTGGGTCGGGTGGACGAAACCCGCCACGTGCGTCGCGCCGCCGGCGTCCTCGACCTCGACGGCGAAGCCTCCCGACCTGGCGCCCAGCCATCTCGACGCCCGCCGGCCGACCGGCTGCATGGCGCTCAGCAGTCGCCGCAGCGGCGGGTGGCGCGCCGCCGCGGCGAAGGTCGCGTTCAGCAGCCGGCGCCGCGTGTCGACCCAGAAGTCCAGCTCCTGCAGCGTCGGCCAGATCGGCGGCAGCGTGACGGCATCGGGGCTCTCGCCGAGCCGCGCCTCGACCCTGCCGACGGGAGGCGCGAAGTCGAGGCGCCGCGCTTCGCTGAAGGCGCGCCGTTCGACGAGACGCCCGCCGCGCAGCACGCGGATGGGCCGCTCCAGGCTCGCGAAGAGCGATCGTGCCGTGGCGGCCGTCGAAGTGTTCCTGGTCGCCGGCGCCAGGAACGCCGAGATCCGCCGGGGAGCCGCCACCGCGAGCAGGCGCACCAGGGCCGCGGTGACCGCCGAGACCGAGCTGCACGCGGTGAGCACGCGGGTTCCGGCGCGGTCGATCCGCGGCGCCAGGCGCTGCATCGCGAGCACGTGGTCCAGGCTGTCCGCGAGGTCGATGACGTCACATCCCGCCGCCAGCGCGGTCTCGGCCAGCAGGGACGTGCGCTGCTGGAACGGCCCGGCAGCATCGATCACGACGTCGCCGGCCCGCAACGCCGCGCGCAGCGAGGCAGCGTCCTCCGCGTCGACCTGGCAATCGGCTCCCGGCCGCCGCGAGCCGACGAGCGGCTCCTCGCCGGCGCGCCGCAGCAGCTCGACGGCGGCGGCGCCGAAGAAGCCGCGGCCGCCGACCACCAGGATGCGCGTCACCCGGGCCAGGTCTCGACCTCCGGGGCGGCCGGCAGCCCGCCGCCCGCGACCCGCGGCTCGCCGTCCAGGCCGGCCGTCGCCTCGCCCTCCGTGGCCGGCAGCGTCCTCCCGAGCCAGATTGCCCACGGGCAGAAGAGCGCGAAGAGCACACTCGTCGAGATCGCGATCCCGAGGGGCAGGCGCGCCACCGCGCACACGCTCAGGGCCAAGCCGGCGAGCCAGACTGCCCAGGTCACGGCCAGCAGCGGGCCCCGCAGCGACCTCGTGAGCACCGTCAAGGCGATGCCCGCGACGGTGTAGAGGCCGTTGGCCGCGACCCCTGTGCACATCGTGGCGAGAGGAGCGATTCGGTCGTAGTCGCGCGGCAGCCAGCCGATGAGCAGGGACTCCGCGAAGAGATCGCAGACCAGGCCCGCCGCCGCCAGGCCAACCGCCGCGACCACCCACGTCGAGCGGCGGAGCCAGCTGCCCCACCACGCGTAGAACGCCACGAGGCTGAGCGCGGCGACGATCCACACCGCCCAGCCGCCGCGCCACAGAACCGGATGCCGCGCGATGTAGGCGACGCGGTCCGCCACGGCCGGCACCATCTCGGTGCCGGGGCGCAGCACCGCCGCCATGGTCAGGATGGCCGCGGCGTTGGCCGCCGCGCAGGCGTACGGCGCGGCGGCCCGCACGGACGCGCCAATCCGCGAAAGGCGCGAAAGGCGCGCGAACCGCGTGCCTTCCAGCAGGAACAGGCCGAAAGGCAGCCACCAGACGACGTCGTCGAACAGGATCAGGGTCACCGTGCGGACCGGCCACTCGCCATGGCTGACGGCCAGCAGCCAGCCCACCGGGCCGAGGAGCTTCCCCAGCAGGCCGATGGCGATGAACGGCGCCGCGCGATCCAGGCGCCACGCCGCGTACGCATAGCCGAGCCCGTACAGGCCGACGACCATCCCCAGGCACGCCCAGATCGACGGATAGGTCGGCGGCGCCATCGCGCAGCGCAGGAAGAATGCTCGCGGGAAGAGAGCGGCCCACAGCCCGAAGCCGATGTTGTAGACAGCCGCCGCCGCGAAGATCAGGCGGTAGAGGCGAGCGCGATAGGGTGGCACGGCGCGCGATTCTACAGGTCGCGGCGCTGCCCGCGACACCCGTGCTCCGTCCCAGGTAGCGGGTCCTTCCTCGCGAGGGTCCCAGCCCTCCTGGCTCCCTTGGGGCGAGGGGTCCCAACGGAACCGAACCGGCCTCGAACTTCGGTGCCTCGCCCCAAGGGAGCCAGGAGGGCAGGGACCCTCGCGAACAGACCCGCTACCCGGTTCCGGCGCCCCCTCGCTCCGGATGCGGAACGCGATGTAAGATTTCACGGTGCGGAAGGGGGTAGTGGCGTGAGCTTGGCTCTTCCCGATCCTGTCACTCATCTTGCGGCCATCGTCAGGTTCTCGGACGACGCCATCGTCAGCAAGCTGCTGGATGGCACCATCACCTCCTGGAACCTGGCGGCGGAGCGGATGTTCGGCTACTCGGCCGCGGAGGCCGTCGGGCAATCGATCAAGCTCATCATCCCCCGGGACCGCTGGGGCGAGGAGGACGAGGTCCTGGCCCGGCTGAGCCGGGGCGAGGTCATCGATCACTTCGAGACGGTGCGGCAGCGCAAGGACGGCAGCCGCTTCGAGATCTCGCTGACCGTCTCGCCGGTCAAGGACGAGTCCGGCCGCATCGTCGGCGCCTCGAAGATCGCCCGCGACATCAGCGAGCGGCGGAAGGCAGAGGAGGAGCGGGACCGGCTGCTGGCCGAGGCGCAAGCGGCCAACCGCGCCAAGACCGACTTCCTCGCCGTCCTCTCCCACGAGCTGCGGACGCCCCTGAACCCGATCCTGGGCTGGGCCGAGGTGCTGCGTCTGCGCCGCAACGAGCCGGACCTGACCGATCGCGGCCTGGAGGCCATCGCCCGCAACGTCAAGGCCCAGGTCAGGCTCATCGACGACCTGCTCGACGTCTCGAAGATCGAAGCGGGCAAGCTGCGCCTCGAGGTCCGCACGGTCGAGCTGGCGCCGATCGTCGAGGCCGCCCTCGACGCGATCGCCCCGGCCGCCGAGGCCAAGCAGATCCAGGTGCAGCGCGTGCTCGACCCCTCCGGCCTGGTGCTCGGTGACTCGGATCGGCTGCAGCAGGTGATCTGGAACCTGGTGGCGAACGCGGTGAAGTTCACCCCCAAGCGGGGACGCATCCAGGTCAGCGTCTCGCGCATCAACTCGCACGTCGAGGTCGCCGTCGGCGACACCGGCCAGGGCATCGCCGCCGAATACCTGCCCCACGTCTTCGACCGCTTCAGCCAGGCCGACACCTCGATCCGCCGGCAATTCGGCGGGCTCGGGCTGGGATTGACCATCGCGCGGGAGCTGGTGGAGCTCCATGGCGGCACCATCGAGGCCAGGAGCGAGGGCGAGGGCAAGGGGGCGACCTTCGTCATCAAGCTGCCGCGCTCCCTGGTCGCCGCGCCTTCGCCGGGCGAGGCCCGCGAGCACCCCACGGCGGCTGCCCCCGGGCCTTCCGGCCTGCAGTATCCGAACCTCGCCGGAGTGCGCGTCCTGCTGGTGGACGACGACGCGGCGACGCGCGAGGTCGCACAGGCCATCCTCGAGCCGCTGGGCGCCGACGTCCGGCTGGCCTGCTCGGCGGCGGAGGCGCTGGCGGTGCTGGCCCGCGACCGTCCCGACGTGTTGGTCGCGGACATCGAGATGCCGGGGGAGGATGGCTACTCGCTGATCAACAGAGTACGCTCGCTGCCGGCGCACGAGGGGCCAGGGATCCCGGCCGCGGCGCTCACCGCCTTCGCGCGCCCCGAGGACCGCTGGCGGGCGCTCGACGCCGGCTTCCAGCTTCACCTGGCCAAGCCGATCGAGCCGCTCGGCCTGGCGATCGCGGTCGCCCACCTCGCCGGCCGGGCCGGCCGTCCGAGCTGCTAGCGTCCCGCTGGGGCCACTCCCGTCTATGCCATCCCCGCCGGAGCGAGCTCGACTGCGGGCGCCACCGGGCGCCGAGGGATGCGGTAGGCCGATTCGGGGATCTCGGCCAGGCGCGACGGGTGGAGCCGCGGACCGAGGCCGTAGAACTGGCAGAAGCTCATGATCAGCGGCCGCCACCGGTCCGGATCGATGCGGTCCTGGTGGCCCGCGAGCAGCAGCGTCTCCTCGACGTGGACGCGCACGATGCGGACCTCGAGCGCCACCAGCTTACCCTGGCGGTCCGGGTCGCCGGCCTCCAGGGGATGCGCATGGTCCAGCACGGCCTCGAGCTGCACCGGGCACTCGCGCACGCGCGGCGGTGCGACCAGCTCGGACGCCACGGCGGTCAGGCACCCGGCGCCGAACTTGTCGGCCTCGTGGCGGTA
>DATNKH010000049.1:0-13244 GCA_035603475.1 Thermoanaerobaculia bacterium | reverse complement strand
AAGCCTCTCGGGGCGGGAACTGCAGCTCCCCGCAGCCCTTGCAGCGCCGGCCCTCGAGCCGGTAGTAGGGCGCGGTCAGGCGGTGATAGCGCGGCAGGTCCATCGGCTCAGGCCTCCAGCACGTGGGTCACGGCGATCGAGCCGTGGCCGCCGATCGATTGCGTGAGCGCCACGCGGGCGCCCGCGACCTGGTTCGCCCCGGCCTCGCCGCGCAGCTGCGCGGTCGCCTCGACCACCTGGTAGGCGCCGCTCGCACCCACCGGGTGGCCGCGGGCCTTGAGCCCGCCGCAGGTCGAGAGCGGGATGCAGCCGCCGCGGGCGAAGCAGCCGTGGGCGGCGCGCTTCAGCGCCTCTCCCCGCGGCGCGAAGCCGCAGGCCTCGAGCGACAGCGCGGTGATGATGGTGAAGGCGTCGTGCGCCTCGAAGAGGTCGCAGTCCTGGGGCGCGAAGCCGCTGGCCGCGAACGCCTTCTCGGCCGAACGGCGGGCGGCGCCCAGGGTCAACAGGTCGGCGCGGCCGGCGAGACCGATGGTGTCGGTCGCCGCGGCGGCGGCCGCGATGCGCACCGCCCGGTGAGCGGGACGCAGCGCCTCGCGCGAGCAGACCACCACCGCCGCCGCGCCGTCGCACACCGGCGCGGCGTCCAGCACGCCGATGGGGGCGGCGACCTGCGGCGAGCGCGCGAAGTCCTCGCCGGAGATCGGCTCGCGGAACATGGCGTTGACGTTGCTCGCGGCATTGCGATGGGCGTTGACGGCGAAGGGGGCGAAGTCCTCGCGGCAGGCGCCGGTCTCGTGCATGTAGCGCCGCATGAGCAACGCCGAGAGCGCGACAAACGACATGCCGTGGCTGGCCTCGTAGTCGCCGTCCGAGGCGGTGGCCAGCCCGACGGTCACCTGCTCCGCGACGGCGTCGGTCATCTTCTCGATGCCGACCGCCACCGCCACGTCGTGCACGCCGGCGGCGACCGCCAGGGCCGCGGCGCGGACCGCCGCGCCCCCCGAGGCGCAGGCGGCCTCCACCTTCCAGGCCTCCGCGGGGAGCAGCCCGGCGGCGTCCGCCAGCAACGCGCCCAGGTTCTCCTGACCGTTGATCGCGCCGCCCAGCATGTTGCCGGCGAACAGCGCATCCACGGTCTCGATCCCCGCGTCGTCCAGGGCCGCGCGGATGGCGGCGGCGCCCAGCTCGCGCAGCCCGAGGTGCCAGTGCTCGCCCACCGGGGTCTGCCCGGCGCCGATGACGAAGACGTCTCTCATGATCGCCTGATCTTTCCCCGCAGCCGCAGGTACTGGCCGTAGCCGTCCACCAGGCGGCGGCGTTCCAGGTAGTCGACGACGGACGGTCCGCGCCGCCGCTCCGCGATCCGTTCGGTGACGCGGAAGCTGAAGGCGTCGCTCCCCGCCCCGGACCCGTAGGAGCAGAAGAAGACACGGTCGCCGGGCCGGGCCACGTCGAGCACCGCGGCGAGACCGAGCAGCGACGAGCCGGCGTAGGCGTTGCCCATGCGCGGCGCCACCAGGCCCGTCCGGATCTGCCGGGGGGTGAAGCCGAGCTCGGCGGCGGCCTTCTCCACGAACTTCGGCACCGGCTGGTGGAAGACCGCGTGGGCGTAGTCCTTCGCCTCGCTGCCCACCTCGGCCAGGAGCTTGCGCGACGCCGCCAGGGTGTGCCGGAAGTACGAGGGCTCGCCGGTGAAGCGGCCGCCGTGCTCGGGATAGTGGGCTGCCTCGCGACGGAAGAAGTCGGGAGTGTCGGTGACGTGCGAGATCGACGCCTCGACCACCGCCAGCGCCTCGTCGGCGCCGGCGAAGAGATAGGCGGCACCGCCGCAGCCGGCGGTGTACTCGAGCGCGTCGCCGGGCTTCGACTGCGCCGTGTCCATGCCGATGGCGAGCGCCGCCTCGACCATGCTCGAGCCGACGAAAGCCACGGCCGCCTGCATCGCCTCGCTGCCCGCCTTGCAGGCGAACTCCATGTCGGCGGCCACGACGTGCGGCGTGATCCCCAGCGCCTCGGCGACGATGGTCGCCGACGGCTTGACCGCGTAAGGCTTCGACTCCGTCCCCACCCAGATGGCGCCGATCGCGTCGATCCACGCCAGGCCGGTCCCGGCGCGCTCGAGCGCCGTGCGGGCCGCCTCGATGGCCATCGTCACCACGTCCTCGTCGGCCGCGGGCACCGACTTCTCGGCGACGGCGGGTGCGGCGGCGCCACGCACCCGCCAGGTGGCCGAGATGTCGGCGGTGCGCACCCGCAAGCGCGGCACGTAGGCGCCATAACCGGCGATCCCCACCGCGCGGCTCGCTCTCATGCGACGGCTCCTGCGTGGGCGCGCCTGGCGGGATGCGCGGCCTTCGGGCGTCGGGGGTGCCGGGCACGCTTGGCAGGAGCCGGGGGGATCTCGAGACCGCCGAAGAAGAGGTCCTGCATCTCGGCGGCGAGCCGGTCCGCCGGGATCTTGCCGTCGAGGCGGAACCACTTGTAGATCCAGAGCACCATGCCGAGGAAGGAGAAGGCCGCGACCCGCGGCTCGACCCTGCGGATGCGTCCCTCCCGCATCGCTTCCTCGAAGGACGCCTCGAGGAAGTGGACGTAGCGCTTCTTGCGGGCGTTGATCTGCTGGCGGGCGGCGCCGGTCAGCGTCTCGTGCTCGTGGAGGATGACGGTGACCTCCTTGCTCCGCTCCTCGGTCACCAGGTGGATGTTCCGCTCCATGCACTCCTTGAGGCGCTCGACGGGATCGGCGATGGCGAGCACCGGCAGCAGGACGCGCTCCTCGAAGATGTCCATGCCGTAGCTCATGATCTCGAGCAGCAGGTCCTCCTTGCTGCGGATGTAGTAGTAGAGGCCGGCCTTGGTGAGGCCGCAGGCAGCGGCGATGTCCTGCACCGACGCCGCCTCGTACCCCTGCTCGCGAATCAGCCGCGCGGCGGTCTCGAGCACCTCCCGGTGCCGCTCCCGGTGGACGTCCGATCCGGCTTCCGGCGTTCGCGCCAAGGATGATCCTTTCGAATACCGACCGCTCGGTAGAATTCTACCGGTCGGTCGGTAGTGTAGGGGCGCCGGATCGGGAAGTCAACGGGCAGTAGACTTGGACATCATGAGCGACGCCTCGCGCACCCTCCGCGCACCCGGGCCTCTCGCCACGGCCGCGGCGTGGCTGGTGAGCGCCCTGGTCCTGTGCGTCAGCCTGGCGCGCACCGATTGCCTGCTCCGCCACCCGCCCTGCCTCACCGCCCATGGCGAGCGGACCTGGCTGCGCTGGGCCTACCGTCATCCCGAGCCGCAGCAGCTCTTCCAGCGCATCGGCAGCCAGCTGCGCCCGGGAGAGCCGATCGTCATCGTCGCCGTGGCGGCCGTCGAGGAGACGTACTGGTGGCGCGCCATGGCCAGCTACTTCCTTCCCGACCATCCCATCGCGGCGCTGAGCGATCTGGACCGGCACAATCTCGACCGGCCGCCGCGGCCCCCGGCCGGCGGACCCGCGTGGGTGATCGTCACCGCCGCGGGGCCCGTCCGCGTGCTCAGGGCCGAGACGTGATCGGGCCGCTGTTCAGGATCGTGCTGGTCAGCGCGGTGGCGATCCTGGCCGGGTTGCCGCTGGTGGCACCCAGGCGCCGCCCCGCCGCCGGCGACCTGGCCGCCGCCTGGACCCTGGCGCTGGGCAACGCCGCGGTCCTCGCGCTGGCGGCGGGGCTCCTCGGGCTGACCCTGTCGCCGGTCGCGCTGCTGCTGCTCCTGATCGCGCCAGGCGCCGCGGCGGCCGTGCTCGGACGGGGCCCGCGGCGCGAGCCGGAGAACGGCGACCCTCCCGGCGGCCGGGGCGGCGGACGGCCGCTGATCGTCGCGTCGAGCGTCGCCCTGGGCTGCGCTCTCGCCGCGCTGATGGTCAAGATCACCCGGGTCCCGCTCTGGAGCTGGGACCATTTCGCGATCTGGGGCGTCAAGGCGCGGTCGATGCTCGCGGACGGCCACCTGCGGCTCGACTTCCTGCGCTCGCTCTATCAAACGCGCACCGACCATCCGCTCGGCGTGCCGATGACCTGGTTGGTGCTGACGCTCGGCGAAGCGCCCAGCCCGGCGGTCTTCAAGGTGCTCCACGCGCTGTTCGCCCTGGCCCTCGTCGCGGTGCTGCGGGCCGCGGTGCGCCGCGCCACCTCCTCGCCCGCGCTCGCCAACGCCGCCGCGGCGTTCCTGGCGGTCTCGCCGCTGCTCTGGGACAGCGAGGCGATGGGCCTGGCCGAGGTGCCGCTGGCGCTCTGGGCGACGGTGAGCCTGCTGTTGTTGGCGGCTGATCTCGAGGCGCCGCGGTCCCGGCCGTGGGTGCCGGGCCTCGCGCTCGGCTACCTGCCCTGGATCAAGCAGGAGGGGCTGGTGCTGGGCCTGCTGCTGCTGGCGGCCGCACTCCTGCCGCTGCTGCCCACGCTGCAGATAGCGCGCGCGCGCCTCGGCGGCGGCTTCGCCGCGGCCGCGCGGCTGTGCGGGCCCGCTCTCGCGCTGATGGCCGGCGCGCTCGCCATCCAGAAGCTGGTCCTGCCGCCCGGGGCGAGCTTCTTCCTCGGCGACTGGTGGCGACGCGGCCTCGATCGCCTGCCGCTCGTCGTCGACATCCAGCGGCGGTGCCTCTCGTTGCTGCTACAGCCGGACTGGCTGGGCTTCTGGATCGTCCTGGCGGCCCTGACCGCCGTGGCGGCGGCGAGGCGGCAAGGCATGGCGCTGGCGCTGATCGCGATCGTCTGGATCCAGGTCCTCGTGTACGACCTGACCGCCCTGTTCACCTACCTGCCGCCGCTCGCTCACCTGGATGCATCCTTCTTCCGGATCTGCGCCGCGCTCGTGCCGCTCGGCCTGCTGGGCATGGCGATGCTGTCGCGCAGTCCAGGGAACCTGGCGGAGGGGTTCGGAAGCCCTGCCGGGGTCAGTCCTGCGTCGCGCTCTCGTCGTGGCGCAGCAGGTCGACCATCTTCGGATTGAACTTGGCCTCGGCGGCTTGCAGGGGAGTGACGCCGTTGTTGCGGGCGAGGCGGGCGTCGGCGCCGCGCTGGAGCAGGAGGCGGGCGACCTCGTAGTGGCCGGACTCCACAGCCGCCAGCAGCGGGGTCGCGCCGTCGCCGTCCTGGAGGTTGACCTGGGCGCCGGCGTCGAGCAGCAGCTTGGCGGCGGCGGTGTGGTTCATCAACACCGCGACCATCAGCGGGGTCCTGCCGGAGGCGTCCGGCAGGTTGACGTCGGCGCCGTGCTGGACCAGCCGCCGCAGTACGTCGTTGCGCCCCTGGCTGGCGGCATAGAAGAGCGCCGTGGCGCCTCGCTTGTCGCGGTGGTTGAGCTGCGGTGAAAGCGCCAGCACCTGGTCCAGGACCGCGGTGTTGCAGGCCACCGCCGCCGCGAACAGCGCGGTGTGGCCCTCGTGATCGGCGGCGAGCAGGAAGCCCGGCTGGCGCAGGAACGCCGTCGCTTCCGCGGTCTTGCCCTCGATGGCAAGCTGGGTGAAATGCTCGAGCTGGCGGTCGAAGGCCGCGCCCTCCGCGGCCCCCGCGCTGCCGTCCCAACCTGCGGGCGACAGCATGAAGAGCAGGAGTCCGAGGACCATGTGCATCGGCCACCTCCGCCAGCGGGCCTTTTCAAAAGCCGTGCCACTGGATTAGAGCACATCCCCGCCACTCGCGCCCGGGTCCCTTCGCGCCGCTCGGTACGCGTGGTATCGTCTCGAGACCCGTTGGCTTCGCAGGGCAACCACGTTGCAACGCAGAAAGGGAGGCCCCGATGACCGTCCAATCTCCACCTCCGCCCGGCGCACCACCGCCGCCGAAGAAGGGCATGGGTCCTCTCGCCTGGATCGGCATCGGCTGCGGCGTCATCATCCTCATTGGCATCATCGTGATGGGCGCCGGCGCCTACCTGTTCAAGACCAAGATCGTCGACCCCTTGAAGGACAATCCTTCCCTGGTGGCCGCCAAGCTGGTCATCCAGGCCAGCCCCGACCTCGAGCTGGTCAGCGAAGACGCGAAGGCCCAGACGCTCACCATCCACAACAAGAAGACGAACGAGACCGTCGTCGTCAGCCTCGAGGACGCCAAGAACGGCAGGTTCAAGTTCTCGTCCAACGGCAAGGGCGCGTCGAGCGTCGATTTCAGCCAGCAAGGCATCTCGGTCAAGACCCAGGACGAGAAGGGCAAGGAGTCCACGTTCGTGGCCGGGGCCGGCGCGCCGAAAGACCTGCCGACGTGGCTGCCGACCTATCCGGGCGCCACCGTCCAGGGCGGCTTCTCGACCAAGTCCGCCGAGGCGACCGTGCAGACTTTCGGACTCACCACCGCGGATTCCCCTGACAAGGTGATCGCCTTCTACCAGGACCAGCTGAAGAACAACGGCCTCACCGTCCTGCTGCCGACCACCACGGCGGTGGGTGGCCAGACGACGATCGCCAGCCTGACCGCCGACAGCCCCGACAAGAAGCGGCACGTTCAACTCGTCGTGCAAGCCTCGGGCGGCAAGACCCAGGCAAGCGTCAATTATGAAGAGAAGCAGTAGACAAGGTACGTAGGCAGGTAGGTAGGGCTCGAGGGCGCCTCTTCCCGCACCCGTCAGTCCGCCAGCAGGCGGCCGCGGGTCTCGATCACCCAGGGCAGGAAGAGCAGGCCGACGAGCGGTACGAAGCCGACGAAGAACAGGGCCGCGAGGGCGCTGGCGAGCGAGTTGGCGCCGCGCGCGGCGATGCTGCCGACCAGGGCGACGCCGCCGGCGGCGATGACGCGGCCGATGTTGTAGCAGAAGCCTGCGCCGGTGCCCCGGAGGCGGGTCGGGAACAGCTCCGGCAGGTAGTAGGTGAAGCTGCCGAAGACGCCGAAGATGGTGAGCCCGATCGGGAAGTACATCGCCAGGCGGGTCTCGGGAGCGAGATCGAGGCCGAAGGCGGCCAGCACCGCCGCCGCCGCGCCGGCGAAGTAGATGGCGAACATCTGGCGGCGGCCGAGCAGCTTCGCGGCCGGGATGGTGAGCAGGGTGCCGAGCAACCCGCCGATGTTGAAGTAGTCGGTCGCGACCGCCTTCCAATGCTCGACCAGGGCAAGAGTGCCGGCCCGGTCGAGCGATCGCGCCTTCGCGGTGGCCTGCGCCAGGCCGGTCGACACCACCGGGATGAAGGCATTGCAGCTCCACCAGGTCACCAGGACGATCACCGCCATCAGGAAGCCCGAGAGCGTCAGGGCGCGGTGCTGCCGGTCGAACAGCTCGGCCAGCCGCGGGCGCACGGCGCCCGCCGTGCGCCGCCATCGCTCCGGCTCGCGGATGAATCGCCGCACCACCAGGGCGACCGCCGCCGGGATCAATCCGGCGAGGAAGACGAACCGCCACGAGATCTCCGGGTCCGCCTTCAGCAGCGAGCCGGCGATCTGGTAATTGACGAAGGTGGCGAGGAACAGGCCGAGCGGCGCCGCGGTGTAGAGCAGCGCACCGGCTTCGACCCGCCGCCGCTCGGGAACCACCTCGGCCACCATCGCGGCGCCTGCCGCCCACTCGCCGCCGATGCCGAGGCTGGCAACCACCCGGAACAGCGCGAGCACCCAGAGGTTGGGCGCCAGGGCGCAAGCGGCGGTGCCGACGGCGTACAGCACCATGGTGAGCATCAGCGTGCGCACGCGGCCGATGCGGTCGGCCACCTGGCCGAAGAGGATGCCGCCGGCCGCCCAGCCGATCAGCAGCAGCGAAGTGAGGACGCCCGTCCACAGCAGGGTCGCCGACTTGGCGGCCGGCGAGCCGATGGCGAGGCCGAGAAGCGTCGGCACGCAGTTCGGCGCCACGAAGTTGAACAGCAGGGCGTCGAAGGCGTCGAAGCCCCATCCCAGCCAGGCGGCCGCGAGCACCGTCCACTGGTAGCCGTTCATGTCGAGCAGCGTGCGGCCCGGCCCGCCGGCGGCGGCCGGGAGGGGCGCTTCCATGGACTCGCCTGGCGGGGTCACCGCCGCAAATATAGCAGGGCTCGAGCCGGCCGGACGGCGCAGTCTTGACTGGCGGGCAGCCCGAGAGCGCTCCTCGAGGTCGGCCGATCGCCGTCAGGACCGACTGACGCGCACCGGCACCACGAACGTCTGGGCCCCTCTCTCCGCGAACGCGGAAAAGCCCTCCTGGATCAGGTCGAATTGCAGCTCATAGATCCCCTCTTCGGCAGGCGCGACGATGACGATCTGCACGGTCGTGGCCTGGCCCGGAGGCAAGGGCTCGCGGAGATCGGCCCGCCCCTCGTAAGGTCCTACCCACGACCGGCCGCGGCGCCAGCGATAGGTGAGGCGGACGGCGTTGACCCCCGAACGCGCCGCATCGGTGGCCGCTGCGTCAGGCCAGACGCGATCGCCCACATTCCTGAAGGTGACCGCGCTCGCCAGTCTTTCCGTTGGTTGCAGAGTGCGGGTGACCATCTCCGCCACCCCCCATTCGAGCCCCTTCCATTCGACTCTGCAGGCGGAGTCCGGCAGTGGCATGGCCCTGGGTGGAAGGCGGTGAGCGCGCTGCGCCAGCCAGGTCTGGAAGTCCTCGAGGACTTCGAGGTGGCGATAATCCCACATCTCCGCTTCCATTTTCGTCCGAGGCATCATGCGGGCGTCCCAGCTCGAGGCCGGATAACACACCGCCCCGACGAGCTGGATCAGGATCGACCAGGCCGCGAGCAGCAGGGCGGCGGCTCTGCCCCAGGCTGACAGGCTGGGCACGACAAGGCTCGAGGCCACGGCCAGTACC
This sequence comes from Thermoanaerobaculia bacterium, assembly GCA_035603475.1. Lineage (GTDB taxonomy): Bacteria > Acidobacteriota > Thermoanaerobaculia > Multivoradales > UBA5704 > JASLEW01. The sequence continues at coordinate 4,511 of DATNKH010000049.1, read as the reverse complement.
GGCAGGGTCTCGGTCAGGAATCTCGGGCCGAAGCACCACCCCCCCCACCAGGTCGTGAAGCTCGCGTGGAGCAGCGCGTACGCCAGGGCCGCGCCGGAGAATGCGGCCAGGAGCGGCTCGCTCCGCCAACGGCGCAGCGCGCGGGCCATGCCCCAGCACCCCAGCACGACCACCGGCGAGAACATGAGCAGGCCGCGATTCGGGCTCAACAGCAAGCCCGAAAACCCTTGCAACAGCCGCGTCGGCCGAATGAAGCGCGTGAACAACTCCTGGCCGTACAGACCACCGTAGCCGCCGAGCAGAATGTGGTAGTAACGCAGATTATAAGCGGTCATCGCGGCCAGCGGCAGCAAGCTGCCGAGGGCAAGGCGGAGGACCGCGCGCATGCTGTGCCCACGGCTTTCACCCCGTACCCAGAGGTACGCCGCGGCGGCGGCCAGGAACAGCCCATTCTGCGGCCGGACGGCAACCGCCATCCCGAGAAAGAGCCCCGCCGCCACGAGCGTACTGCCGCTGCGTGGCAGCTCGAGCGCGAGCATTCCCAAGAGGAGGCAGAGCACTCCGGGACCATGCTGCCAGAGGTTCTGGCTGCTGATGGTCCACATGCTGGTGCCGAGGCCGAAAGCGAGTGCGACGGCCGCCGCGGTCCGCGCGCTCAGGCGCCGGCAGAGCAGGAGAAAGAGGACCGCCACGCAGAGCGAGGCAATCGCCGACGCCGCCAGTTTCTCGGCGACGGGGCTGGCCTTGAACAGGTAGAGAGGCGAGTCGTGTCCGTGGGCGCGGAGCCAGAGATAGCAGGGTATGTAGACCGGCAGCGCGACCACGGCTGCCCCCACCGGGAAGAGAGAGACGAGGGAGCCGCCGCGGTCCTGGACGAACCAGTCCAGAGGTCCCTGGGCCATGAACTCGTCACGGAACGGCTCGAGGGTCAGCGTTCCCCAGCCGAGCAGGGCGAAAGGAATCAGGCGGGTAGACATGACATCCCCCGCCGCCGGGTAGAGCCGGCTGTTGGCGAGATAGGCGGCCAGGCAGACCACGCCCAGGCACAACCCGATCAGCAACGAACGGCGGTTCAGCATCGGGTTGAGACCAGAGTGTCGCGCAGCAATGAGAGATAGCTCAGGCTCGGCGGCCAGCTCGCCTCGCCGCTCAGCTGGCGAGAGGGCGAACGCGGAAGGTGGGGCGGCCGGCGCCCACGCCGCCCGGGCCCTTCACGAGGGTTCCCGGAGGAATGAGCGCCGGCGGGAAAGGAGGACCTAGATCTGTCCCGGCGAGCTGGTCGGCGCGCCGTCGCCGCCGACGTTGCCCGCGACGCTGTTGTTCTTGAAGGAGACGATGGCCCCGCCGCCCGTCAGGCCTATACCGCCGTTGTCCAACACCGCCACGTTGCTGATCTGCACCGTCCCGGCGGCGGAAAGGATGCCGTTGGCACCGTTGGTGGAGATCACGGTCGACTGCAGGGCGATCACGGCTCCGTTGGAGGTGACGCCGTTGCCGGAGTTGTTCGAGATCTTGCTATCATTGACCACCACCGTGCTGCCGGCTTCGGCACGCAGCCCGCCGGCGTTGTTCTCGATGTCGACATCGTCGAGCAGGGCCTTGACGGTGATACCGGCGGCGGGCTTGATGTAGATGGCGAAGGTGCCGGCGACCCCGCCGTCGCGGACCTTGACCTCCCTGAGCGAGACGTTCAGGTTGGTGGTCGGGGCAGTGGGCTCGATGTCGATCGCGGACCCGGTGGTGGCCCCGTTCCCATTGAAGTGGTTGATCCAGCACTCCTCGACGAAGACGGCGCCGGCGGAGATGACCTTGATGCCGGAGATACCGGTCCCGAGGCCGTCGAAGGTAAGGCCGCGGATCATCACGACGTCGGTGGCGCCCGCGGCGATGACGAAGCCGTTGGTGCCGCTCACCAGGACGCCGGCCACCGACGCGTCGTCGGTCTCGATCGAGATGCACTTGGTGATGGTCAGGGCGCCGAACCCGCCCGGATCGAGGACGTCGATCTCGCCGCAGGGGGCGGTCTTCGAGATGGCGCCCGCGAAGGTCTTGCAGGGCGCGGTGCGGCTGCACGGGTTGGCGTCGTCGCCGACACCCGACACCCAGGTCCTGGTCGCCTGGGCGTGGGCCGTCGCGGCGCCGGCGAGCAGCGCGAAGAGCACCATGGCAAAAATGCGCAATTGCACCGACTTTCTCATCGCATCCTCCTGGCCGGAGCCCCCGGCTATTGTCTCATGATGGTGACTGCATCAGCACAGTCTACCTTCGATCTATGGCGAGAGTCAAAACGAATTCGTTACATCGCCGGTGCGCCGGCACGTCGCGGCGGGGGTATTCTGATTCGAGAATTTTATCGCATCCTGCGCGCCCTGCTCGCAACGACGTCGCCACAGAGGCGCAACGTCGGTTCCAACCCGGGGGCTGGTCCGATATGATTCCACAGCAAATGCTGTCCACCGCGGTCCTCGTCGCAGCCTGAAATCGCCCCCCGCTGACCCGGCATGCGCATCGGCATCGACTTCCGCATGCTTTCGTGCGGGCGCGCCCTGGTCAATCGAGGCATGGGGCGCTTCACCCAGCAGCAGCTGCGCGAGGTGCTGCGGCTCGGCGCAGCTCATGAGTACGTGCTGTTGTTGCTCGCGGATCACGACCCGGCGCTGCTGCTGCCGGAGATCGCCGGCGCCCCCAACGTCTCGCGCGTCGAGCTGCCGCACGAGCTGGCTGCGCCCCGGCGGGGCGACGCGCCGCAGGACGTCCTCCGCCAGGCAGCCCAGCTCTCGAGCATCCTGGCCGATCTCGATCTCGATCTGTACCACGCCACCACGCCGTTTCTGGCCGCCGATCCCTCCTTCTGGCGGTGCGACAGCTGCGCGCTCGTCGCCACGCACTACGACCTCATCCCGCACGTCTACCCCGACCGCTACTTCGGCCCGGAATCGCAGGACGAGCGCGAACGCTACCTGCGAACGGCGCGCGCGCTTCGCGACGCCGAGCGGCTGATCGCCATCTCCGAGTTCGTGCGCGGCGAGGCCGCCACCCGCCTCGGCATTTGCCGGGAGCGCATCGACGTCGCCTACCCGATCGCCGACCCGTGCTTCCGCGTCCTCGCGGCCGGCGAGGCCGCCTCGCTGCTGGCCGATCTGCGGCGGCGCTGCCCGTTGCCCGACGACTTCGTGCTCTGTGCCACCCATCTCCACCATGCCAAGAACCTGCACACCTTCCTGCGCGCCTACGCCATGCTGGCGCCGGCCTGGCGCCGCCGGCACCCGCTGGTGATCGTCGGCGATCTCGACCTCGGCGGCCGGCAGGCGCTGGACGGCTGGACCTCCGAGATGGGGATCCTGGACGACGTCGTGGTCCCCGGCTTCGTCGCCGAGCAGGAGCTGGTGGCGCTCTACAACACCGCCTACATCTTCGTCCACCCTTCGCGCTACGAAGGCTTTGGCCTGCCGGTGCTCGAGGCCATGCGCTGCGGTGTGCCCTTGATCGCCGGCAACGCCGCGGCGCTGCCCGAGGTGGTTGGCGACGCCGGCCTGCTGGCCGATCCCGAGGAACCGGCGAGCTTCGTCCTGGCCATGGAACGCCTCGACGGCGACCCGGGCCTGCGCCGGGACCTGCGCGCGGCGGGCCTGGCGCGCGCCGAGACCTTCCGCCCGCGCCAGCTCGGCGAGGCGACCCTGCGCGCCTACGAGCGAGCGGCCGGGGAGACCAGCGATTGGCGCTCGCGGCCGACGTCCCGCCCGCGCCTCGCGGTCTGGAGCCCGCTGCCACCGCAGCCGAGCGGCATCTCCGACTACACCGCGGAGCTGCTGGCGGAGCTGCACACCTGGGCCGACGCCGAGATCTTCGTCGACGACGCGCTCCTGCCGGAGCAGGAGCTGCTCGACTCGTGGCCGGCATTCCACTACACGGCCTTCGAGCGCCGCCACCGTTGGCGCCCTTTCGACCTGGCGGTGTACCAGCTGGGCGCCTCGATGTTCCACGTCTACATGCTCGACGCCATTCAGCGCTGGCCGGGACTGCTGGTCCTGCACGACCTGACCCTGAGCTACGTGCGCGCGGCGCTCTTCGCCGCCGGCATGCCGGCCGAGGAGGTCCGCCGGGAGCTACTCGAAGGCGACGGCTTGGAAGCGCTGGTCGAATACGAGGACCTGGCGCGGCTCGAGGGCGCAGCGCGCACCCGAGCCACCGCGGAGTTCCAGGAGCGGCACCTGCTGCTGCGGCCGCTGATCGCCGCCAGCCTGGCCCAGATCGTCCACCTGCCGCGCGCCGCCGGCGAGCTCGAGGACCGCTACCCGCGGGCACGGGTCCACGCGTTCCCGATGGGCGTCGCGGACCCGTGGCAGTTCGCCCCGGGCGCTCCCGCCCCTGGCGCCTCCGGTCCCGGCGCGCCCGTCGCGGGCGGCACGGGCGCCGCGCGGCGCCGCCACGGCCTCGAGCCGGACGCCTTCGTGGTCGGCGTCTTCGGGATCGCCGACCCGATCAAGCGCCTGGCGTCGATCCTGCGGGCC
>DATNKH010000048.1:0-9586 GCA_035603475.1 Thermoanaerobaculia bacterium | reverse complement strand
CGTTCCGTGCGCGGTCAACCAGCGCTCGAGCTGTTCTTGGTCGCTGGGGTCGAGCGTCAAGGCCGGGAGTCTGCGAGGCATGCTCAAGGGTAACTCAACTTCGACCATTTGTCTAGTTATTTGCTGGACACTACACTAGCGGATTCCAAGTCTCGGTGGTCGCGCCACCGCAGCCAATCGATCTCCCAGCCGTAGTCGACCGCGCCACCCCACCAGTCGGGCAACGTCGCACCGGCATCCACGGCAACCCCGTGGCTCGCGAGTCGCGCGGCCAAAGCCGTGACCGGCTCGCGTGCCGGCGCCAGCGCCGGCGCCTCCGGGAGCGGCCGGCCGTCGGGTCGATAGAAGCGCGCTTCGCCGTCGGCCGTCAGCTCCATCGAGAATCCCTCCTCGTGCACCGCGCGATGGTGGCGGCGGCACAGCAGCAGCGTGTTTGCGAGACTGGTGGAACCACCTTCGGCCCACGGCTCCACGTGGTGGGCGTCGCACAGCTTCCTGCTGCAGCCCGGGAAGCGGCAGCCGCCGTCGCGATGCTCGAGGGCGCGGCGCAGGCCGGGCGAAATGGCGCGGGTGCGGCGGCCGACGTCGAGCACCCGGCCATCCGCGGCGTGCCGCATGACCACCCGTGCCGAGTCGCAGGCCAGCCGGCGAGACGTTTCCGCGGAAACGTGTGTGCCGTCCGGGAGCCAAGACGCACCACCCTCGCCGCCAGGCGCCAGCACCTCGGCGTCCACATGCACCACCACCTGGTAGCGGTCGCCGCGGCTCCCGGGATCGAGTCCCGAGGCGAGAGCGCTCTCGGCCACCAGGCCCAGGGCATCGGCGCGGCGCTGCTCCATGGAAGTGTCATCTGCCGCCGGTACCGCCGATACCGCCTCCGGCGCGGCGCCAACCGACTGGCCGCGGCGTGGCCCGTAGAGCGCCTCGACGCCGGCGTCCAGGGCGCGCAGCAGGACCACACCGGCCTCCGGCGCGAGACGTCCCCTCACCACCACCATGCCGTCCTCGTCTGTATAGAAGCGCAGGTACCGCGCGGCGTGGAGGCGCTTCTCACTGTGGCCCGCCGCGATGCGGTCGACGCGCCGCATACCGCGCACCAGCCTCTCGACGTGAGCCGCCGTCCCCGCACGCCCGAAGGTCAGCAGATCCTGCTCGTTCGCCGGCGTGGCGATGCGCGTGAGAGCCCGAACCTTGGAGTACGAGACCTCGCCGCGGCGCATGGCCGCCGAGAGCAGCGGCAACGCGCCGAGCGCCCGCGCCACGCGCACCCTCTCGCGCGCCGCGCCAGGGTCGAGCCCCACGCGCCAAGTCAACCAATGCGCGCAAGAGTGGAACCCGCCGCCCCACCCGCCGCGCTCATCGAACTCGCGCACCATCGCCAGCAGCTCGTAGGTGGCTGCCGAGATCTGCGCCGCCAGCTCGGCGATGCGCTCGCCGAGGTCCTCGAGATCCACATCTCCTCCCCTCGCTGCGAGATCGTGACCTGCCTGGTGCACCGGTTCGCCAATGGTCATCTGATCCTCCCCCTCTCACCTCCCGACCATTGTAACCCCATGATTCTTCAGCTCATTGGCGGCCGCAGCAAGGCCGATCGGCGGTCGTCGAAGGGGCGCGGGAGCCTCGCCGCGAGAACCGGCCTGCGCGGCCCTTTTGCGGGCCAACCGATGCCTATCGGGCGCGGACTTGAGAAAACTCGTGCAAGGGTACGAAAAAGCCTGTCAAGAGGGTCGTTGACATGAATGGTCGGCCCACTGTCAGCTTCCTCCGGCTCGCGGCAAGGCCCACAGCGTGCCAGTGCTGGTAGAGCAGCGGAGACGTCAACCGGCCGGGCGCTTGTTCCTCGCCGGAGTCGCGGACTGTAAATGGCTGGCCGTTGCGCTTTCGAGGCTCATGGCAGCAACCTGCATCGGGCTGACCTGCCGCTCTCCGTCGCTCAGAAGACCTGCGAGCTCCTTGAGGCGCCTCGGTTTCCGGTGCCTGTTGCAGATAGTCGCGGTCGATCACGAAGCCGATGGCTTCCTGTCGCTCCTCTCTACCCAACCGAAGATAAGCTCTACGTCAGACGCGACTGGAATCACTGACCTGCCGACGAGGCAAGGCGCAGCTCGGGCTTGCGCCAATTTCTTTCACACCGCCGCTTCATCCACCGACCAGCGGATCGTCGAAATCCCCAGGAAGGTTATCGTAGGAAGCTTGCAGATCCCTTTGCACAGTCCCACCTCCAACCATGGAAATCCGCGCCGCCAGCTTCGTCTTCGCGTTCCTGAGCGCCACTAGAGGGACCGTATGAGACTTTAGCCACGCCAACAACTCGATATAGAGTTGAAGCGCTTGCACATAACGGAATGCCCCTGCCTCCACCTTGCCTACCAACCGCGCCTCGTCTAGCAGCGTGGTCCGGATCAGGTGTTCGATATTGCTAGGAGGCCTGACACCGTGATCTCTGGCAATGAAGACACGCGGGTTATCCGAAGAATGAGGCGTCGGCACTGGTTGCATACGCGCCATTAGATAACCCAGTTCGTAATATACATTAGGTCGCGTAAGGTTCTCCTCCGCTGGTCTGCGGCTGCGCTCTCGTCGGAGGGTAGGCTGCTCGCTCTCTCTGCTTGCAAGTCAAAGGTGAGAAAGAACACTGCCAATGACGAGCTGTTTAGAAGAGCGAAAAGCTTCGCGGGAAGGTTCTCACCCGGAGTACCGAGCATCAGCTCTGCCTTAACACTGCTACCAAGATCATCGTCAAGGAACGCCTTAAGGTGCTTAGCCACTGGGTGTGGCTGTCTCTGAAAGCCTTCTTCGACCCAACTACATGAAATAAAGATCACCCGTGCCGGAATCGATTCCTGTGGTAAAGTAACATACCGAAGGAACTGCTCGTAGACGGAATAGGCCCAGCGCTCCTGTTGCTCTATCGAGATTCGCGGTTGACCCGACGAGTCTCGGCTCGTTGTAAGCCTCCGGGCCTTCGCCTTGAAAGAGATCCTGTGGGGAGGGCGAACGCTGGCCAACCCATACATTTCTTTCTTGTCTTGGTATGTGTCGATTTCTCTAACCTCCGTGGCATCATAGCAGTCCAGTGTCGTGTTCGCCTGCCACAGGTATCGATAGTGATCTTCGATTCTTCGAAAGCTGTCATCGCGCGCCTCATTGTCCGTTGTGTAGCTCTGAATCAGCGGAGAGAACTCAAGACGGCCAGAAAACCTATTCGACTTCGCGAGCAAGTAGGAATCACAAAACGCTGTCTCGTTGACTAGCAGTGCGCACAGATTTGGGCTAAGCGTCGTGAACCTTACAGCTACGGAATGCCCAGGTTCCGACTTCCAGGCGTAGGCCCCATTGCTGGATGGTCTTTAGCGCCAGCCGTTGACTCTGGAACAGCGACGAGCCCTTGAACCGGTCTTCGTCCACGTGAAGCTCTACCTGGCTCGTTGGATGAATCGACTCTCTTGCGATCGAGGAACGACGCGTCGTCGTCTCAGCGTTAATAATTGACATTGCGAATGTAGAATAGGGATAGACGAAGAGGAAGCGCACCCTCAGCCAGATATCGTCAGCTAGAAATGATTGATGACACTTGAAGACCTCTTCTAGGTCGCTCGTCAAGATTGCGCTGTGATCACCATCACGCAGAAATGCGCGATTCCGATCGAAGAAATTGCGCCCCGCTATACCTAAAAAGGAGATCGTGCATCGCCTGGCGAATGTACTGCCGTTAACGATCCAGGCACCACCTTCACTCGGAGGCACAGAGGTCGCCTTGAGGCGCTCGATCGCGAGGTGGTCGTGGAGCAATCGGAGGTACGAGTCGTCTCGGCGACTTGAGAAACATTTATTGCCGCTCACGTGAGAAACCTTCCTGTTTCGGGCATTGGCAGCGTGGGCACCGACCTGACCCTCAGGCGCCATTCTTGCTGGTAGCCCCGGCTGGCGGGCAACCTTTCCCTTGTGCTTCGACTTGCCAAGATCGAGACGGACCATAGCCAAGGCTCCTCCTCGGGAAGGGGCTCATAGCGGCACGAGAACCACGGGGAGAAACGCTATTCGAGCTATGTTTAGCCTGTCAAGCTTATCGGTAGTTAGCGATATAGCTCTTGCGTTATGTCGAGCTCATGCCTCGCGCGGCGAGCGGGTACTGGACGAGAAGACCGGCGATAACTAGCCTTGATCGAGGCTGGGCGCGAGATCTACGGCGGCCAAGAGAGCTTCGACCGCTCAGCGAGCAGCTGATCAGCGAGGCCTAGGGCCGGCGGTCTAGGCCCGCCCACCCTCCCCCCTCAGAAGTCCACGTACCCGTTCGCGGTCCGCACCTTGCAACCGGGCTGGGAGACGTGGACCTTGACGCTGTGCCAGGTGCCGTCGCTCTTCAGGTTGCTCGGGTAGTAGCCGATGGCGAACTGCTCGCGGAGCTCTTGCATGATGCCGCGGAAGACGGGCTCGATGTCGGCGGAGCGGTCGATGCGCTGGATGCGGCCGCCGCTCTCCTCGACGGCTTGTTCCAGGTTCTTGTAGTCCTTGTCGTTCTCGGCGTGGCCGCGCCAGGAGCTGGTGTAGGACTTGTGTTTGCCGCCGCCTTCGAGCTGGATCCAGTAGATCAGCGATTGGCTGGTGCGGGCCTTGCGCAGGACGTCGGTCATCGACAGGACGCTGTTGACGTCCGAGCCGTCGGAGAGCAGCACCACCACCCGCCGGCCCTGGCGGCCTTCGAGGAGCTTCAGCGACATGTAGAGGAAGTCGTTGACCGCGGTGCCGCCGCGCGCCTCGACGCCGGTGAGCGCCTGCTCGAGCGCCGCGTGGTCGGGCGTGAAGTCGGTCACCCGCAGCAGCTGGTCGGAGAACAGCGCCAGCATCGCCTGGTCGAGCGGCCTCATGCCGCCGACGAAGGCGCGCGCGCCGCTCTCGGCGGCGGCCAGGAGCTCGCCGCGCATGCTCTCGCTCGAGTCGAGCAGCAGCACGGCGGTGATCGGCAGCTCCCCCTTGTCGAAGGTGACGATCTTCTGCTCCTGGCCGTTGTCCAGGATGCGGAAGTCCTCGGGCTGGAGGTCGAGGGTGCGGGCGCCGCGCAGCATGACGGTGATGAACAGCTGCTGCAGGCGCACGTTCATCTGCTCGTCGATGCGCACCGGCAGGGTCACCACCCGGTCGGTGGCCGAAGCGCCGCCGGCGCCGTAGGCGACGGCGCGGAACTCGCGCTCGCGGTTGTCGTCGCCGACGTCGGCGACCACCCGGTAAGGCGGGCGGCGGACCACTCCCACCGACTTGCCGTCGATCAGGAACTCGACGCGGACGATCGCCTCGTTGCCCGCCACCTGCGCCTCGAAGACCACCTGCCCGAACACCGGCTGCTGCGCGGCCGGCGCCAGGATCTTGACCTGCACGGCCGCCGCCGCGGGCAGCGCCGCCGCCAGCAGGAGGCCGCAGGCCAGGGGGGCGCCGAGCCTCGTCCCGCGACGCTCGCGACGATCTCTCATGGCCGCTGCTCCCGGACGGCCGGCGCCTGGGCGGCGGGCGCGGCGGCGGTCTCGGCCGGGGCCGCGGCGACGCGCGCCAGCGCCTCGGCCAGCACCCGCATGCGCGAGGCGGCGTTCTCCTCGAAGAAGCTGCGCGAGACCGCCACGCTCTCGGCGGTCGTGTTGTTGTAGCGGAAGCGCGCTCCCTCCTCCACCGTCCCCACCTCCAGCGTCGGGATCTCCTCGATCACCTGCCGCCCCTCCCGGATCTTGCCCTGGCGATCGAGCAACGCCGCGAGCTGCAGCCGCATGCGGACGGTCCGCGGGAAGCGCACCATGCCGGCGCGCAGCACCGCCTCGGCCCGCGTGAAGGCCTCGCGGCGCTCCTCGAGACGCGCCAGCTCCTGGAAGGCGACCGGCGTCACCCAGGACCCGCCCTCCTCCGCGGTCAGGCCCTCGAACACCTTGAGCGCCTCCGCCGCCTTGCCGATGCGGCCGAGGTTGATCGCCAGCCGCAGGCGGGCCTCGGCGTTCTTCGGTTCGATCGCCAGCACCTTGCGCAGCCATCCGACGGCGCTCTGGTACTGCTCGAACTTCTCGTAGGTGACGGCGAGCCGCAGCGCCGGGACCGGATTGTGCGGATCGAGCTGCGCCGCCTGGGTGTACAGCGCCGCGGCCGCCTGGTGCTGCGAGCCGCGCTGCAGTAGCTCGGCGAGGCTGGTCAGCAGGTGGCTGGCGACCAGGGCGGCCCCCTGGCTGCCGGATTGCTCGCGGTAGAGCATCGCCAGGTCGTGGACCATGGTGCGGGAATGGTTCTCGACCAGCGTGCGCCCCTTGGCGTTCTCGTTCAGGTACAGCTGGAACACCTCGAAGTGCAGCCGGGCGATCGGCAGCAGCACCTCCAGCTCCGCCCCGGCCACCTGGTCGATGACCTTCTCCTCGGCCCGCAGCAGGCGCTTCGCGGAGCCGGCGTCCTTGTCGTTGACCACCGCCGTCTCGAGCGCCGCGAGCTCGTGGAACGCGATCTCCGACTTGCCTGCCGCCCAATGCACCAGTGCCTGGCGATACAGCGCCTCCACCCGTTCCGGCTTCGGCTTCTCGCCCGGCGCGAGCGGCGGCACCGGCGCCGCCGGCGCCGCCAGCGCACCGCGAGTCACGGGGGCTCCCGGCATCCCGGGGACGGGGCGCCGGGCCTGCGGCGGCACCGAGCCCGGCGCCCACGGGTCGGAGGTGCTGAAGAGCACGCCCGACCAGGGGTCGTCGGATCCTTGCGCCGGCGCCGGCGCCGAAGTCGGCGGCGACGCGGGCGGGGTCGGTGGCGTCGCCTTCGGTGGCGGCGGCGGCGGCGGCGCCATCACCGGCAGGCTGTCCGGGTTTCCCGTCGCCGTCGATCCTCCCGAGGACTGCATGCCCTTGGGCACCGCCGGGGTCAGACCGCGCGCGGCGCCGGCAGCGGCCAGGCCGAGCGCCATCGCCGCGGCGCACGCCCCCAGCCTTTCCCAGCAGCGCGGCCCGCGGCCACGGCCAGGCAACCCGCCCGACGCCCTACCGCTCATTGGCAGACCCCCCTTCGTGGCGGCAGCGGCAGCCCAGCGGCCCCTCGACCAGCCTGGCCTGCCCGCGCAGATTCCCCGCTTGAACGGCACTTGAAGTGACACTGAAACCTCTACATGACGCCACCGTATACCAATCGAAATGGAAAATCAAGCAGCACATCGCGCAATCGACAAAACGAGCGCTGGAATATCGTCTATTTACTTAGAATTGAAGAACATTTTGCGCATTGATGATCGCCCGCTGATCGCCGCGCCGATCCGGCCCCGGGGTCGAGACCCCGAGGCCGGAGATGGGAGACCTGCTGGTTGCGCGGCGCGCGCGCCGTCCGCGGCTCAGTGCGGCCGGTGATGGTGCCCGCCGGCGCCGGGTCTCGGGGTGACCAGCACCGACTCCAGGTTCCGCGTCGCCTCGGCGGTGAAGAGGTACCGCGTCCACACGACCGGTTGGGTCGCCGAGCCGAGGCTCGCCGTGGACGATTCCAGGCTCGACGCCGACCCCAGGGGACCGCCGATCGACTCGCCGAAGATCGCCGGCGAGAGGTCGGCGGGCGGGATGGCGGCGCCGAACTTCTGGTTGATGGCGGCGATGAAGGCGTTGGCCACGAAGGCGTAGCCGAAGTGCGTCGGGTGCACACCGTCATAGGCGAAGACGCCGCCCGTCAGGAAGCTGGCGTCGAATGGGATGCCGCCCACCTCGATGCCGGTCGTGGCCAGCTCCTTGAGCAGCGCGTTGGCGTCGACGAAGGCGGCCCCGACCTGCTGCGCGGTCGCCTGGATGACCGCGTTGTACCCCGCGATCTGGTTGTCGATGGTCGCGGCGTCCGCGGCCAGCAGGACGTCGGAGGCCGGCAGCGGCAGGCCGGTGCCCAGCGGGCGCGGGATGCCCAGGCCCTTGTTCAGGTCGGGTCCGGCGGAGAGCAGCACGTGGTCGCCCGGCCCGAGCAGCCCCTTCGGGCCGATCAGCGGCACCAGGTTGCCGTTGAAGATCACCGGCTGGTTGGTGGTGGGATCGACCAGGAACGGCGGGATGGTGGTGACGAACGGGATGCTGGTCACGTCGGGGATGTTGGCGATCACCATCTTGGCGCCGGTCATGCTGGCGATGGCGCCGACGATCGTCTGGTACTCCTGGGTGAAGACCGGCAGGGGCGTCAGCAGCGCCACGTTGCCGGAGGTCGCCGCCCCCAGCGCGTCGTTGTTGCCGATCCACAGCGAGACGAAGGTCGGCCTCGCGCCGATCACCTCTTCGAGCTGCGTGCCGAAGCCGCGCAGGATGAGGTCGTGCAGCCCCGGCTTGCCGGTCGACGGGACGTCGCTCTTGACCGTGATCATGGTCCCGGCGGTCTCACCCGGCACGGCGAGGTTGTTGTACAGGCGCGGGAGATTGAGGTTCTCCGGCTGCCCCTGCCCCGGCTCCGGGACGATCACCGTCGGGAAGAGACCCACCAGGTGCAGGATCGGGGGGATGCCGGGCTGCGACACCAGCGGCTGCTCGAAGTCCGAGACCCCGGCCTGGGTGGCGATGATCAAGGGATAGTCGTGCAGCTGAGAGGTGTCGATCAGGCTGCCGCTCATGAAGCCGGCGGTCAAGCTGTCGCCGGCCGAGACGTAGTTGGTGAAGTTGGCGGAGCCCGTGTTGACGGCGAGCGCCGCTCCCGGCACCAGGAGGACGAGCGCCAACAGGCTGACTAAGGCTGTCGTGCGGTACATGGGCGTGATCTCCTCGGTGTTATCTCAGGTGGGGACCCTGCCCCACTATGGATGGAAGCCAACGGTCAAGCTCACCAACAGGGCGCGCGTGCTATAGGTCCCGAAGAAGTCCCCGAGCTTGTCGTCGTTGAACGTCGTCGTCCGGGTCCGGTCGGCGAAGAAGAGGTACATGACGCCGAGATCGAGGTCGACCGGATGGCCGCGGAAGCCGATGCCCGCGGTGACGCCGTTGCGGTTGGCGTCGGGCAGCAGCGGGTTCACGGTCTGCTCGGGCTGCGGCGACTGGTCGAAGACGTAGCCGAGCCGCAGCTGCCAGGCCGGGCTCGCCGCCCAGTTCAGGCCGCCGCGGACCGCGTACGAGTCCTTCCACCGCTCGATGATCGTGCTGCTCATCAGCTGGCCGCTGGGGAACTCGAGCGGCACGGTGTCGAAGTGCTTCCAGCCGAACCAGTTGCCGTCGACCTCGAAGGTCACGTCCGGCATCACCTTGAAGGCGAACCCGAGGCTCGCCTGGGCGGGGAACTTGATCTCGGTCTTGGCCCCGATGCTCGTGTTGTAGGGCACCGTATGGGCGAGGAGGGCGTCGAAGACAGGGTCGCCGCTGGTGCGCGGGAAGAGCACCGCCTCACCGGAGTAGTTGACGTTGATCTGGCTGCGGTAGGAGGCGCCCCAGGACAGCCAGGGGGTCGGCTTGTGCAGGAAGCCGACGTCGAAGCCGTAGCCGGTGTCGTAGTTGCTCTTGAGCTTCACCTTGGCGACGTTGACCACCTGCTGGGTGAACGGATCGACGTTCGGCACGTCGCGCTCGAGCGTGACCTCGGTCTTGCGGATGATCAAGCCGGCGCCGATGCCGAGCTCCGGGACCACCCGCCA
>DATNKH010000047.1:0-3802 GCA_035603475.1 Thermoanaerobaculia bacterium | reverse complement strand
CTCCCAGCGGTCACGGCCGCGCCGCCACCCCGACCCGGGAACCGCCGCCGGCTCCGCCGGATCGTCGACCGGGCGCAGCACCCCTTGCCCGCTCACCCGCAGCAGCTCGAAGTCGCGCGCGAAGGCCTCGCGGTAGAGGCGGCGCGGCGAGTGCAGTCGGTGCGGCACCGGCACTCCGCCGATCGTCACCAACCGGCAGCCGCGCCAGGCCGCGGCCACGCCGGCCGCGCCGGCCTGCCAGCCGTCGCTGCGGAAGCGGCGTACCAGGGCGGCCAGCGGCAGGCGGTTGAGCAGATGGACGAACAGCACGCCGCCCGGCTCCAGCAGGCCGGCCGCGCCGGCCGCGAACCCGGCCAGGTCCGGCACCGTGTTGAGCCCCGCGAAGGTTGACAGCACGCCATCGAAGCGCGCCGCCGGGAACGCCGCCGCCAGCCGGGCGCAGTCGGCCACCCGCGTGGTGATCGCCGGGGCCTTGGCCGCGAGCCGCTCGAGCATCGCCGGGGAGAGGTCGCAGGCGGTGACCGCGACGCCGCGCGCCGCCAGGTGCAGCGCGTCGGCACCGGTGCCGGCCGTCGCGTCGAGCACGCGGGCGCCGGGAGGGAAGAGCGCGTCGAGACGCTGCCAGAGGCGCGCGCGCACCCAGGAGGAGCTGGCGACCTGGGCGTCGTAGGCGCCTGCGATCGCGTCATAGGCGAGGCGCACGGGATCGCGCCCTACAGTGAGGATCGAGCCGGCCATCTCAGGGCTCGATCTCGATCCAGGGGGCCTGCGGCCCCAGGGAATGATGCGCGAAGTCGAGGCCGGCAACGTAGGCGCCGCGCTCGCCGATCCGGCGGTTGGGTCCGAAGCTCACCGGTGCGCCCAGCCCGGCGTCGAACCGGTAGAGCTTCTCGAGCGTCGCGATCAGCTTCTCTCGGCTGAGGTCGCGGCCGGTCCGCTTGAGCCCTTCGATCAACACCTCGGCGGCCGCCAGGGCGGTCATCTGGGCGGCGACGTGGTGCGCGGGCAGCGCGTGCGCCGCCGCCAGGCGCCGGTAGTCCGCCGCCGCTCCGGGGGTGCGGTCAGGAGGCAGCACCGGCAGCGAGAGGAACAACCGGTCCGCCAGCGCCGCCGGCACGACGGCGAAGGGGTCCTCGCCCGGCAGCGCACCGGGCAGCAGGATGAGCGGGCGCCAGCCGAGCGCCTGCAGCTGGCGCAGCAGCTCCTGGACGGCGCGGCCGTCGTCGAACAGCAGCAGCGCCGCGGCGCCGCCCTCTCCCACCCGGCCGGCAAGCTCGGCCGCCTGCGCCGTGGCGGCGCCGGATGCCGCCGTTTCCAAGGTGGTGAAGCCACGGCCTCGCGCCGCCGCCGCGACCGCGCCGGCGATGCCGGCGAGCTCCGCTGTGTCGGGCCGGATGACGACCAGCGGCCGGCGTCCCGGCGGCAGCTGCCGGGCGGCGAACTCGACCAGCGCGTTCGCCTGATCCGCGAGCCCGGGTGTCAGGTAGAAGACATAGCGATTGAGCGGGAAATCCTGCCGCGGCCGCGCGGTGAGCGGCCCGATCAGCGGAATCGCGGCGGCGGCGACGGTGGCCGCCATCTCGGACTCGGCCCCGGCCAGGTAGGAGCCGACCAGCGCGAAGAGCGGCTCGCGGGCCAGCAGCTCGCGCAGCTTCGTCGCCCGTTCCGCCGCCGGCTCCGGGAGCGCGGCGAAGGACAGCGTCAGGCGGCGGCCGTAGAGGCCGCCGGCGCTCTCGAGCTCGGCGAAGCGCGCCTCGAGCACCGCCCGCACGGCCGCCGCCTGGGCCGCGCTCTCGGGCCGGGCGCCGCCGGGGAGCAGGACCCCGAGCCGGATCTCGCCGGCGGTGAGGCCGGGCTCCGCCTCGTGCCCCAGCCGCTCGAGATAG
Source organism: Thermoanaerobaculia bacterium (assembly GCA_035603475.1). Lineage (GTDB taxonomy): Bacteria > Acidobacteriota > Thermoanaerobaculia > Multivoradales > UBA5704 > JASLEW01. Next base: position 1,916 of record DATNKH010000047.1, on the reverse strand, counting down.
GCGAGCAGGTCGGCCGCATCCTGCCGCGTCAGCCGGTAGCGCGGCATGGCGACCTGCAAGGCATTGCCCGCCGGGTCGGTCCCCATGGTCACGGCGCGGATCAGCGACCGGTCGGAGTAGGACGGCCGTCGCCGGCCATCGCCCCCGCCCGCCGCAGGCTGGCGAAGCGCTTCCCGGGTCAGGTCGGAGGGCCGCACGCCGCCCTCCCTGCCGCCGCGGCCGTCGCTGCCGTGGCAGCCGGCGCAAGGCAGCGCGGAGGCCGGGACCTCGGCGCCGCCTTCGCCGAGCACCGCGGTCATGGCGCCGCCCGCGGGACTGGTGCCGGTGCTGTAGATCTGCTTGCCGCGCGTCGCGGCGGCGGACAGGCCGTCGGCCGTCGCCGGCGCCTCGGTCGCGGCCGCCCCCGCTGCCGCGCTCCACGGGGCCGCGCCGAGCAGGGCGGTCACCGCTGCCAGGGCGATCAGGGAGGCCAGGGCGGCCAGGACGGCGCGGGCGATGCGGCTGCGACGGGCCACCTGACCGGCTAGCCTCCGGTGCCGGGCGCGCCGCGGTCGTCGAGCACGCCCTGGACGATGGCCAGGACCTCCTCCGGCTTGGCGAGGCCGAAGACCTTCTTCCACAGACCGGTGCGCTCGTTGCCGACGATCAGCAGGTTGGTGTGGTCCTCCTTCCGCTCGCTGTACTGGCCCAGCTTGCGGAGCGCGAGATCGACGTTCTGCTTGCTGCCGGTCAGGAAGTACCAGCCGGGCCGGGCGCCGAGCCGGCCTGCGTACTCCTTGAGGCGGGCCGGGGTGTCGGTCTGCGGATCGACGGACAGCGACAGCAGGACGACGTCGCGCCCAAGCCGGTCGCCCAGGGCGGCCTGAATCCTCGCCAGGGTCGCCGCCACCGCGGGACAGCTGCCGGTGCAACTGGTGAAGAAAGAATCGACGACCACCGTCTTGCCGGCCAGCAGATCGCTGTACAGGCGACGCGGCTTGCCGTCCTGGTCGATCAGCTCGACGTCGGTGAAGTAATGGTGGGCGGCGCTCTCGTGGGTCTGCTCCGCGGGCGCGGTGATCGCGGCCGGCGCGGTGCTCGCGGCGCCCACCGATAAGCCGTCGAGGAGCTGCACGATCTTGGCCGGGGGCGCGAGGCCGTAGGCGCGGGTCCAACGCCCCGTGCGGTCATCACCCAGCAGCAGGATCGGCGCGTGGTTGGCGGGGTCGGCGGTGAAGATCCCCATCGCCTTGAGCAGCCGGTCCAGCTCCTCCTTGGACCCGGTCAGCAGGGTCCAGCCCGGACCGGCGTGGAACCTCGCCCCCCAGGCCTTGAGCCGCTCCGGCGTGTCGGTCAGCGGGTCGATGCTGATCGAGAGCAGCCGCACGTCGGCGCCGGCGCGCGCTCCCAGCAGGGCTTGCAGCCGCTCGAAGTTTGCCCCCATCGGCGGGCAGATGGTCGTGCAGGTGGTGAAGACGAAGTTGATCGCCAGCCGCTTGCCGCGGACGAGGTCGGAGTAGAAATGCAGCTGCCGCCCGTCCTGATCGATGACTTCCACGTCCGGCCAGGGCGGCTGGCGGCCCGGCGCAGGCTGCCGCGCCGCTGCCGGAAGCGCTCCGGCCTGGAATGCGAGCGCGCAGAGCAGGGCCGCAGTCACCGCGGCCATGGACACACCGGACCTCATCGATCTCGCACTCCTCAGCTGCCGACCGCCACCGCGGGACACGCGATGTAGAGCCGCACGATGTGGCGCCGGCTCGAGGACGAGACCTTGCCCCGCGCGTGCAGCAGGCGGTGATTGTCGACGAACAACGCCTCGCCGCGCTGCAGGCGGATGCGCACGAGCGCGGTCTCGCGCTTCCGTTCGACGTAGGCCGCGAAGCGCGCCAGGAGCAGCGCCGCCTCGCCGCCGGCGCTCTCCTGCACCAGCCAGGGAG
>DATNKH010000046.1:0-2290 GCA_035603475.1 Thermoanaerobaculia bacterium | reverse complement strand
GTCCCTGGCTGCGTTGCGCCTCCTCGACATAAGTTCGACTATGCCTCGTCGGCGACGCCTTGCCAGGAACGCGGATGGACGGCGCGATTAGCATGCGAATTAACCGAGCGGGCCACTAGCCCGCCTTCTCGACCTGCATGGCGAGCAGATAGCCGAAGCGGCCGGCCCAGTGCCAGCGCGTCTCGAGCGCCTCGAACGGGACCACCAGCGCGCCGGTCAGCCGCTCGGCAGCGCTGTCGCGCAGGTGGAAGAGCACGTCGAGCATGCGCAGCGGGCCGGGCGCGATCAGCAGGCCGCCGCGGTCGAGCACCCGGAAGCCGGCGCCGGTGAGGTCGCGGCGCAGCTCCCTGGCGCCGAAGGACCTCTCGGGCGCGTAGGGGTAGGCGTCGAGCGCCGAGAGCCCGGCCACCAGCAGCGGGCGCAGGAAGAGGTTCCAGCGATGCGGCACGCCGACGATCGCCCGCCCGCCGGGGCGCAGCACGCGCTGCAGCTCGCGCAGCGCCTGCCGGTGCTCGGCGATGTGCTCGATCGTCCCCATGGTGTAGGCGAGATCGAAGGCGCCGTCGGCGAACGGCAGGTCGCGGATGTCGGCGCGCAACAACCCCGGCTCGATTCCCGCCTGCCGCGAGCTCTCCTGCGCACGGGCCGTGACCACGCCGCTGCCGTCGAGCGCCACGACCGCCGCCCCCTGGGCGGCCATCCAGTGCAGGATGCGGGTGTTGTAGGCCTCGTTCCAGAGATCGAGCTTGAGGATGCGCCGGCCCGCGAGCGGACCCAGCCAGCGCTGGATGAGCGCGATCTCGCAACGACGATAGTAGAGAGTGCTGCGCGCGCGAGAGAAGTCCTCGAGCGACGACGCGACGCGCTCCCAGGCCTCGCGCTCCCGGACGCGATCACTCGCCGGCGCCGGCAGGACCGGCAGCCCCGCCGCGGCGAAGCCCGCGAGCCTCTCTCGCACCGCGCCCGGCGTCATGAGCGGCGGCCGTGGCGAGCTCGGGCTCTGCTGCTGCTCATGAAGGAATCCCGCGAGGGCGCCGCGTTCGTGCCGGCGGCTCGCGCCGGCGGGCTCGTGAACCAGGGTCGAGCGCAATATGGCACGGCCGGTTCAGGGCGGTCAAGGAGTACCGGCTCAGCGGGACCAGGGCGCCGGGGCAAGCGGCCCGCGGTAGCGGATCTCGACCAGAGGCACCTGCCAGCGCTCGCAGCGCAGGCTGCCCTGGAACTCGGGATCGGAGTCCGCCCGCCGTCGCTCGACCACCGCCACCACGCGCACCTCCTCGGCGCCCGCAATGGCGCCGGCCCGATTCTCGCGGGCGCTCCGCGCCAGCACCGCCACCGGCAGCCCCGAGGCGTCGAGCAGTTCGACGTCCCCGCTGCCGTTGCGGCGCAAGGCGAGCAGGCTTCCCGGCTGCAACCGGGCGAGACGCTCATGGACCGGATCGGCCGCCGGCCGCCTGCCGGCGTAGTCGAGGAACAGGTCGCCCATTCCGAGGAAAGCGAACCGGCGGGCGAGAACGGCGACGGGCGGCGGCTCGAGATCCAGCTGGGGCTCGCACAGGTCCAGTCCCGGGCTGCTCTCCCGCAGCTCGCGCACAAAGGGATTGCCAGCGTCGCGGCGCCAGAGCAGGGTGAGCGTCTCGCGGGCGCGGGTCATGCCGACGTAGAAGAGGCGCCGCTCCTCCTCCTCGTTCTCGAGCGCCGCCTCCATCCCCGGGCGGCCGCCGCGGGACCGCGGGCACCAGCCGCCGTCAGCCAGCACGACGTGCGCGAACTCGAGCCCCTTGGCCGCATGGACCGTCCCCAGCAGGACGCCCTTGCCGCGCGCCGGCTCGCGCCGCCGCTCCGCCAAGGCTTGATGGAAGAACTCGAGCGCCTGGCCGGCAGTGCTTTCCGCATTGCCGCTGGCATCGGCCCATTCCACGAGCAGCTCGCGCAACAGCGACCGCCAGGGATGCACCGGCGGCTCGTCTGCCGGACAGCGCGCCAGCAGATCGGTAGCGCGCCAGCTCGCCGCGCGACGCTGCGCCAGCGTCTCGAGGAAGCCGGCGAGCTCGCGGATGCGATGGAGCGGCGGCAGGCGATCGCCCTCGTCGGTCCAGCGCACCGGGATCTCGTGGTGCTCGCACAGCGAGCGGATCGGATCGAGCTCGCCGTGGGTGCGAGCAAGCACCGCGCAGCGTGGCCAGGCCAGGGCCGGATCGAGCCGCCGCAGCTCGCGCAGCCACGCGACCACCGCCGCCGCCTGCTCGGCAGCGCTGGCGACGCGAAGCAACCGGACGCGGCCGCCGGC
>DATNKH010000045.1:0-6418 GCA_035603475.1 Thermoanaerobaculia bacterium | reverse complement strand
CGTTCCGTGCGCGGTCAACCAGCGCTCGAGCTGTTCTTGGTCGCTGGGGTCGAGCGTCAAGGCCGGGAGTCTGCGAGGCATGCTCAAGGGTAACTCAACTTCGACCATTTGTCTAGTTATTTGCTGGACACTACACTAGCGATGCGGCGCAAGCTGCTGGGGAACGAGCACCCGGACGTCGCCAGGAGCCTGGGCAACCTGGCGGGGGTACTCTACGTGAAAGGCGACTACGCCGGCGCCGAGGCGGTTTATCGCGAGGCGCTGGGGATGCGGCGGAAGTTGCTGGGGAACGAGCACCCGGACGTCGCCGATGCCTTGACCGGCTTGGGAAATCTTCTTGTGAAGCGAGGCGATGCTCGGCCAGCGGAGGCTTTGCTCCTCGAGGCCCTCCATATTCTAGAAAAGGCGCTTCCCAAGGGTCACCCTGACATCGCCGAGACCCAGAGCGCCCTCGGAGGCTGCCTGACCGCGCTTGAACGCTACCACGAGGCCGAACCCCTGCTTCTGGAAAGCTATGGCGTCCTCAAGTCGAAGACCAGTGAGCACAGCTCGGCCGTACGCGCGGCGGCGGAACGTCTCGTCCGCCTCTATGAGGCCTTGGGTAAGCCCGAGCAGGCCACGAAGTATCGCGGACCTTGAGCGATGACAGCGCGCCGCTGGCGCGCCACCCGCCGGCGCCCCGGCGTTGATACACTGGGCTCATGAGACCGCAGCTCTCCCGCGCGGCCATCGCCAGGATCGCCGAGAACAGGATTCGCGAGGCCATCGAGGCAGGCGAGCTCGAGAACTTGCCCGGCCTGGGCAAGCCCATTCCGGGGATCGACGAGCCGTACGATCCGCTCTGGTGGGTGAGGAGCTGGATGAAGCGGATCCAGGAAGAGCACGGGCTGGCGCCGCCGCGGTGAGCGGCGGCGCCTTGCCAGGAGGCCATCATGTCCATCCGACCGGTGAAGCGGCTGATCAGGGCCAAGCCCACTCTCGAGGGGGCGGGTGTGCACCTGCGCCGCGCGTTCGGGTTCGGGGACCCGGGCGAGTTCGATCCGTTCCTGCTGCTCGACGACTTCCGCAATGACCGGCCGGCGGATTACCTGGCCGGCTTCCCATGGCATCCCCACCGCGGCATCGAGACGATCACCTATGTCCTCGCGGGCACGGTGGAGCACGGCGACAGCATCGGCAACCGCGGCGCGATCGGCGCCGGCGACATCCAGTGGATGACCGCCGGGAGCGGCATCATCCACCAGGAGATGCCGAAGGGCGATCCGGACGGCAGGATGCACGGGTTCCAGCTGTGGGCGAACCTGCCGTCGTCGCTCAAGATGACGGCGCCGCGCTACCAGGAAGTCAAGGCGCCCGAGATCCCGGTGATCACGGACGACGACGGCACCAGCGCCCGGGTCGTCTGCGGCAGCTTCTGGGGGATGACCGGTCCGGTGGAGGGGATCGCGGCCGACCCGACGTACCTCGACGTGACCATCCCGCCGGGCACCAGGAAGGTCCTGCCGGTCGAGACGACCCGCCACGCGTTCGCCTACGTCTTCGCCGGCTCGGGCAAGTTCTGCAACGCGTCGGGCCCGCTGGCGGTGCCGACCGAGAGCGTCGGGTGGTGCTCCGACGAGCCGCCTCCCGCGATGGCCGACAACCGTTCGCTGGTGCTGTTCGACCGCGGCGACGAGGTCACGGTGCAGGCCGGCGAGGACGGGATCCGGTTCCTGCTGGTGTCGGGCAAGCCGCTCGAGGAGCCCGTGGCCTGGTACGGCCCGATCGTGATGAACACCCAGGAGCAGCTGCGGCAGGCCTTCGACGAGCTCCAGCGGGGAACCTTCCTGAAGCGGCGGGAGCGCTAGTCGAAGACCCTGCGGCTGAAGAAGACGTCCTCGAGAGCCGCACCCCGCCGCGCCACCACGATCCGCGGTCCCCCCGGTCACTCCCGCTTGGGTAGTGGGTCAGTCTCCCTCTGCGTCCCTTTGGGCGAGGGGCCGGGGCTGCAAGGGCGGAGGACTTTGGCCCCTCGCCCTGAGGGACGCGGAGGGAAACTGACCCACTACCCCTGCTTGGTGGCTCTCGGCGCTTGTGCGAGGATGGCGCCCGTGTTTTCGAGGAGAGAAAGGAGCGCCGATGCGCACGGGCGTGTTGATCTTGCTGGCTTCAACGGCTCTCGTTGGAATGGTGGCGCTGGCGGCGCTGGCGGCGCTGGCGACCTCGGCGCCGCCGGCGAAGGGCGCCGTGGCGGGCGCCGCGGGCAACGCACCCGCGGCGGGAGCGGCCGAGGTGCGACCGGTGGCTGACATCGAGCGGCGGGTGGCGCAGTTCATTCCCACGCCGCTGTCGGCCGACCTCTCGGCGCTCGGCGAGCAGGAGCGGCGCGCGCTGGCCGAGCTGGTCGAGGCGGCGCGGCCGCTGGATCAGATCTTCCTGCGGCAGTCCTGGACCGGCAACCCGGAGCTGCGGCGCCAGCTCGTCGCCTACCGCGGGCCGCACGCCGCGCCCACGCTCGCCTACTTCGACATCAACTTCGGTCCCTGGGATCGCCTGGCCGAATGGCAGCCCTTCGTCGGCGATCACCCGCGGCCGGCCGGGGCGGGCTTCTATCCCGAGGACCTGACCCGCGAGGCCTTCGAAGGCTGGCTGGCGAAGCACCCCGGCGACCTCAGGAGCTTCACCTCGACGACCACTGTTATTCGCCGGGGCCGCCGGGGCCGCCGGGGCTCCCACGGCCCCGTGGGCCAAGGGGGCGGCGCCGACCTGATTGCGGTCCCCTACTCGCGCGAGTACGAAGCCTGGCTGGGGCCGGCCGCGGACCACCTGCGGCAGGCGGCGGCGATGACCGGCAACGCGTCGCTCAAGCGCTTCCTCACGTCGCGGGCGGCGGCGTTCGCGAGCGACGACTATTACGCCAGCGACATGGATTGGATGGACCTCGACTCGCCGATCGAGATCACCATCGGGCCTTACGAGACCTACGAAGACACCCTGCTCGGCTACAAGGCGGCCTTCGAAGCCTACGTGACGGTGGCGCTGCCGGCGGAGTCCGCGGCGCTGGCGCGGTACAAGGAGCGCCTGCCCTGGCTGGAGCGCAACCTGCCCATCCCCGACGCCTGGAAGAACCTGGGCCGCGGCACCGCGAGCCCCATCCGGGTGGTCGACCTGGTCTACGGCGCCGGCGAGGCGCAGGCGGCGGTCCAGACTCTCGCCTTCAACTTGCCGAACGACGAGCGGGTGCGGGAAGCCAAGGGCTCGAAGAAGGTCCTGCTGCGCAACGTCATGCGCGCCAAGTACGACCAGATCCTGCTGCCGATCGCGCGCCAGGTGCTCGATCCCGCCCAGCTCCCCGACGTCGCCTTCGAGGCCTACTTCGACCACGTCCTCCATCACGAGCTCGGCCACGGTCTCGGCCCCGGCTCGATCACCGTCGACGGCCGCAAGACCGAGGTGCGCCTGGAGCTCAAGGAGCTCTACTCGACCCTCGAGGAGGCCAAGGCCGACGTCATGGGGGTCTACGACATCCTGGCGCTGGTCGAGCGCGGCGAGATGCCGGCCGACCTGCGCCGCACGCTCGAGCCGACCTACGTCGCCGGCCTCTTCCGCGCCGCGCGCTTCGGGCTCACCGAGGCCCACGGCCAGGGAGTCGTCTCGCAGTTCAACTACCTGATGGCGAAAGGCGCGCTGGCGGTGGACGCCGCGAACCGCTTCCACGCCGTGCCCGAGAAGTTCCCCGGGGCGATCCGCGATCTGCTGGCCGAGATGCTCACCTTGCAGGCCAAGGGGGACTACGCGGGAACGCGGAAGTTCCTCGAGACTTACGGCAAGGCCACCCCGAGCCTCGTCGCCGCCGTGGCGCGCCTCGGCAGCGTACCGGTCGACATCCGGCCGATCTATTCGCCGCCGGCGCCGTCGTCGTAATTATCTCGACCAGCCCGCGGCGGCCAGTCGGCGGCTCAGCCGAGGTTGTGGAAGACCTTCTGCACGTCGTCGTCCTGCTCGAGACGGTCGAGCAGGGCGAGCGCCTCCGCGGCCTGTGGCTCGGGCAGCTCGACCGGCGTCAGGGGGAGGTACTCGGACTCGGCGAAGAGGGGCGTGATGCCGCGGTCCTCGAGCGCCTTCTGCAGCTGCCCGAAGTCGCCGAAGGCGCAGCGCAGCACGAGCTGCGGCTCGCCCTTCTCGCCGGCGCTCTCGCCCATCTCCTCGAGGCCGTGATCGATCAGCGCCAGCTCCAGCTCGTCCTGGTCGAGGTCCGCCGGGGCCAGCCGGAAGACGCCCATGCGCTTGAACAGGAAGCCGACGCTGCCGCTGTTCGCCAGGTTGCCGCCGCCCTTGTTGAAATGGGTCCGCAGGTTGGAGACCGTGCGGGTGGGGTTGTCGGTCGCGGTCTCGACCAGCACGGCGACGCCGTGCGGCGCGTAGCCCTCGTAGAGGATCTCCTGGTAGTCCTGCGCGTCCTTGCCCGCCGCGCGCCGGATTGCCGATTCGACCTTGTCCTTCGGCATGTTGACCGCGCGGGCGTTCTGGATGACCCGCCGCAAGAGCGGGTTGGCGGCGGGCTCGGGACCGCCCGCCCTGACGGCGATGGTGATGTCCTTGCCGATGCGGGCGAACTGCTTCGCCATCCGGTCCCACCGGGCGAACATCGTGTGTTTGCGGGTCTCGAAGATGCGTCCCATGATCGATCGCTCGATGGAGGTGCCGAAGATATGCGGAGTTGGTGAGGTTGCGGGCTACCGGCCATCGTGGCGCTGCCACTCCGGCTCGACGGAGACGGGACACTAGCGCGATCGGCGGGGCCGAGTAAAGGTCGGCCACGTGCGGGGACGTTCGGGTAGTGTCCCGGCTAGATTGGCCTTACCTCCCGCCCTCCGTTTGGGCGAGGGGTCGCAGTCCTACGCCGCTGTCCTCTCGGCTTGGACCCCTCGCCCAAACGGAGGGAGGGAGGCAAGGGCAATCTAGCATCTAGGACACTACCCACGTGCGCCCTCTGCGGAGGACGGCGGCCGGTCTGGACGGGAGGACGGCGGCCAGAGCGGACGCCCCGGCAATGCTGCCGTGGCATGGGGCTTGCTTTAACGATGACGCGTGGGCAGTGGCAGTGAACGGCGGTCAGACTATCGAAAGGGAGAAAGGTCCGTGAAAAAAATCAACCGTACCATGCTCTTTTCGGCCCTCCTTCCTCACATCGAGATGGAAGAGCGCCAATCCCTCGACTGGGGGGAGAAGTTCCTCGACACCGCGTCGCGTCGCCAGCTGCACGAGCGCTTCGAATATCAGGGCTCGAACATCCCCGTAGGCGCCGACCTGTTCGACCTCGCGCGCCATCGGCACCTGAGCACGCGCCACGGCAGCGACGACAACTGGCTCGGCGCGGTCACCGCCTAGCTCGTCCGGCACCCCTCCTCTACAAGAAGTCCGCATCGGCGCGAGCCCGCGGGCGGCAGGCGAAGCTTCCCCGGCCGCCCGCCGTCTCCGCCAGCCGCCGCACGGCACGGCGCCGATGAAAAAGTTGCCAGATTGGTAGAAGTCCTCAGCGGCGGGGCAGTGCCGCTCCTCTTGTATACTCCGTCGCCGCATGATCGCGGATGAGTTCTCCGGACGTGTCGCGCTGATCACCGGCGCCGCCAGGGGCCTCGGGCTGGCGGCCGCCGAACGCTTCCTGGCGGGCGGCGCGCGGGTGGTGATCAACGTGCGCCGCCCCGAGCAGGCGGCGGCCGTGGCGGCACGGCTGGGCGGCAGCGGCAAGGGCGGCAGCGGCGAGCGCGTCCTGGTGCTGCCCGGCGACGTCGCCAGCTCGGCGACGGTGCGCGCGATCGTGGCGCAGGCGCTCGAGCGCTTCGGTCGCCTGGACGTGCTGGTGAACAACGCCGCGGCGGCGTTCTCGACCCGCTTCGAGCAGATTGGCGAGGAGGAATGGCGGCGCGCCGTCGATGTCAACCTGACCGCGGCCTTCCTCTGCATCCAGGCGGCGCTGCCGGCGATGAAGGCCAACCGTTACGGCCGCGTCGTCAACCTCTCGTCGACCGCCGGCAAGAGCGTGAGCACCCTGGGCGGCGCCCACTACACCGCCTCCAAGGCCGGTCTCCTCGGCCTCACCCGCGCCGCCGCGAAGGAGCTCGGCCCGCACGGCATCACCGTCAACGCGGTCTGTCCGGGTTTGATCGACACCGAGCTGACCCGCGAGCACGCCACACCGGAGGAGCTGGCCGTCCACGCCCGGTCCTTCCCCGTCCCGCGCCTCGGCACCGCCGCCGAGGTGGCCGAATTGATCAGTTTTCTCGCCTCCGAGAGGGCCGGCTACATCACCGGCGCGGCGATCGACATCAACGGCGGCGACCTGATGGTGTGAGCCCTGCGCGGGCCGGTCCTCCGCGGCAGATCTCCCCCCGGCCTCCCTTTGGGCGAGGCATCGAAGTCCACCGCCGGTGCAGGT
>DATNKH010000044.1:0-13573 GCA_035603475.1 Thermoanaerobaculia bacterium | reverse complement strand
GACGGCGACGGTACAGTCGATCCAGGAGCGACTCTCTCGCTGCCGTCAGACGCTTGAGCAGATTCAGCCTGGCTGCACTCAACCGCGCCGCCGGAAACCGCAGAAGATGTTGTCCAGTTAATTCCTGGACACTACACTAGCGCCTCGCGACAAGCCGCCTCGGCTCCTGCATAGTCACTCGTCTCGTAAAGCACATTCACCAGGTTGGCCAGGCTCCTGGCGACGTCCGGGTGCTGATTCCCCAGCAGCTTGCGCTGCATCGCCAGCGCCTCTCGATAAAGCGCCTTGGCGCCGGCGTAGTCGCCCTTGTGGTAAAGCACATTCGCCAGGTTGTTGAGGCTCGTGGCGACGTTCGGGTGCTCGTTCCCAAGGAGCTTACGCTGCATCGCCAGCGCCTCACGATGGAGCGCCTCGGCGCCGATGTAGTCGCCCTCGTCAGTAAGCACACTCGCCAGGTTGGCCAGGCTCGCAGCGACGTCCTGGTGCTCCTTTCCCATGAGCTTTTGCCGCATCGCCAGGGCCTCGCGATAAAGCGCCTCGGCTCCCGTATAGTTGCCCTTGTCGTCAAGCACATTCGCCAGCTTGTTCAGGCTCCTGGCGACTTCAGGGTGCTCGCTCCCCAGGAGCCTGCGCTGCATCGCCAGGGCTTCGCGATGAAGCGCCTCGGCTCCTGCATAGTCACCCTTGTTATCAAGCATGCTCCCCAGGTTGTTCAGGCTCCTGGCCACGTCCAGGTGCTCGCCCAGAGCCTGTCTCCGGATCGCGAGCCCGTCGCGGAGCAGCGGTTCCGCCTTGCCGTAAAGACCGAGCGTCCAATACACGCGGCCCATGGTGTCCAGTAGAGCCGCTCGGACCTCGGGCTCCGCCCTCAGCTCGCCGCGCATCATTCTGTCGGCTCCGCTGTCCAGCAGCTCACGCGCCGTCACCGTCTTGCCCTTGGCCTCGCTCGGGTCCGAGACCTTGAAGAGGTCGACGAGGAATTCCGACACCCTCTCCGCCTTGTCTCGCTCTCGAGCGAGCCGCCCCGACTGCACCGCCATGACGATCCCGAAGCCGAAGACCAGGCCGGCAAGAGCGAGCACGGAGGCCATGACCCCACGGCGGCGCCGACGCCGGCTGCGCTCGCGCGCCAGGGAGGTCTCGATCAGCCGCCGCTCTGCGTTTCCCAGCTCGGCGCCCCGCCTGGCGAGCAGCTCTGCGGCTTCGCTCAACGGCTTGCCGGCGACCAAGAGGTAGTCCGCCGAACGGCCATTCTGAACCCATAGCGCCGCCTGCTCGGCCACCCGCGCCCCCACCCGTATGCTCTCCCGGTCCTCCTCGAGCCACCGGGACAGCCGCGGCCAGTGCCCGAGCAACGCCTCGTGGGCCAGCTCCACCGTCGCGCTGCCGTCGTCGGCCAGCTTGGCGACGAACAGGCGGGCGCGGACGAAGGCGTCGACCAGCGCCGCTACCTCCGGCGACAACGAGAGCGCTCCCTGCTGCGGTGACTTGCTGGCGGTAAACTCGCCCGCCGGCGCCAGCGTGACCAGCGCGCGGAGCACCACGGGCAGGGCCACCTGCACGCGTTCCGGCAAGCCCTCGAACACCTGCTCGGCGCGCCGCGCCAGGGCTCCCTCGACGCCGCCCAGGTGCCGGTAGGCCGCGAACGTCAGCACCCCTTCCTCGTTACGCATCTTGTACAATTCTTCCAGCGTGAACTCGAGCAGCGGCAGCGACGCCGGGTTCCTGGCCGCCTCGTCGCGAAGCACGTCGTCGAGCCGTTCCTCGGTCACCAGGTCGACCTCGAAGCGCAGCCCGGCGGCCGCGGTCGGCCGGCGGATCATCTGCCCGATCTCGGCCGAGCTCGCGGGCAGGAGGTCGTACTGGCCCGCCCCTTCCTTGAGCGCCACGAGCCCCGCGAGCTCGGAGATGCGGGGATAGAAGTCGCTGCGCAGGGTGGCGATCACCCATGCCACGCCGCTCCTCGCCAGGGCATCGATCGCGGCCACGTAGGCGCCCCGGTCCTCGGCGGTGGCCTGCTCGAGCGTGAACAGCTCCTCGAGCTGGTCGACGACCAGGACCAGCCGGGTCTTGGGCGGTTCCGCCAACCCCCGATCCGCCGCGGCGCGGGCGGCCGCCTGGCTCAGCCCGGTCTTGAGCAGCGCCACGGCCGCCCGCGGCGCCTGGCGAAGGGCTTGCGCCAGCTCGCCGGCCTGGGTGCCGGCGGCGGCCAGCTCGGGCAGCGCCTCCTCGCGGAGCAGCGCCGCCGCCAGGCCGGCGAAGAGGTCGCCGCGCGCGTCGGACGGGCGCAGGATCGCCCGCCGCCACAGGCCGATCCCCTCGATGACCCCGGGTTGGAGCAGCATCGGCAGCATTCCCGCGCGGACCAGCGACGACTTGCCGCAGCCGGTCATGCCCAGGATCAGCACGAACGCCCGCCCCATCGCCGCCTGCTGGCGGAGCGCGCCGAGCACCTCCACGATCTCCCACCTGCGGCCGAAGAAGATCGCGGCATGCTCGAGCTCGAAGACCTCGAGCCCGCGGAAGGGCGAGCCGGCGCGCCACTGGATCGGCTGCGCCACCTCCGCGGCCTGGGCCGGCGCCGGCAGCAACCGGTCGAGCACCTTGCGCAGATGCATTTCGACCAGCCCTTCGAGTTCGGCGGCATGCGCGAACGGGTGAAAGGCAGCCTCCAGCGTCACACCGTCCTTGCCGACGAACCAGCGCTCGACGAACTCATCGAGCGCTTTTTTCTGCCCCAGTCGCTCGAGCAGCGCGCGCTCGTCACCCAAGCTCACCTGCGGATCGGTCGTCTTGCGATAGACGAGGAGATCAGGCTTGGCGGTGCGCCGGAAGGCCGCGGCGGCATCCTCGAACTCGAACTCGGTGCCCGAGGCGTAGCAGCTGCCGTCCGGCCGGTGGATGCGGACGGGTAAGCGAGTGCCGAGACGCGTCCAGAGGATCGACACCACGACATCGCACTGCGAAGGGAGGGGGATCTGTTCCTGGAAGCTTGCCGTCGCCAGCAGCGGCTCGTGCTCCCAATCGACCGGCTCGACCGCTCCACGATCCTCGAACTCGCTCTGTAGGCGCCGCAGCACCTGGCCGACCACGACCCGCTCCTCGGCGACATCCCCCGGCGAGGAGATGAAGACGCGGAGCGCGGGCTTCCTGGCCCGCACCTGGCTGCTGTCCGACAGCGAAGCGACTGCCATCGATCGAGCCTTGTCCCTCGGACGCGACGACCATCACCCGAGGAGGAGCTGGAGGTGAACTTTAAAGATAGCATGAACGATGAATATTGGCAAACGGCGGACGCGCGCGGTAGCGGGGCAGCCCCACTACCGCGCGCCCCTGCGTCTCTTGACAGATGATGCACAGAGTGACAGATTTCTGTCATGCAGACGACCTTGAGGCTGGATGACGAGCTCTATCGACAAGCCAAGGCGAAGGCTGCGACCCTCGGGATCAGCTTGACCCGGTTTCTGGAGGATGCGATCCGAGACCACCTCGAGACCGCCGCGCCGCGGCGGCGCGACAGGCGACTCCGTCTGCCCGTATCCACGGCGGCGGGGGGCCTGGCACCAGGTTTCTCGACGCTCGACGAGGCGGTGACGGCCGCCAACGTCGCTCGGGATCGGCGCCAGATGCGCTGAGCATGGTTCTCCTCGATGCCAACATCCTCATCGGGGCGTTCCGTCCGGACGATCCGGATCACGCTCGGCTGAAGGTATGGCTGGAGGCGACGCTGCGGGACGGCGTCGCGATCACGTTCCCCGCGCTGGTGGAAGTGGCCTTCCTGCGCATCGTTACTCATCCGCGGATTTATCGCTCTCCCTCCCTGCTCGCCGAGGCGGTCGGCTTCCTCCAAGCCATCCGGGAGAGCGGCTTGTTCCGGGAGGCACCATGGACCACCCGCATGCGTGAACGGTGGTGGGCCTGGTGCCGGGACCTCGACCTCCATGGCGACGACGTCAACGACGCCTACCTGGCCGCCGCGGCCTCGGAAGCTCGGTGCCCGCTGGTGAGCCGGGACCGAGGCTTCGCGCGCTTCCACGGCCTGGACTGGATCGATCCGGTCGAGGCGAATTGACAGCCGAGCAGCGGTCATGCCGCCCGGCGAAAGGGACATGAAAGCGCCCGTGAGCAAAGTCCTGCGTAGGATCTACACAGCCGTTCCGGTGCTGTTGATCCTCGTCGGAACCTGGCTCCTGGGCCTTCATCTCTACTATGCGCATCGGCTGGACGGGGCTCGTTCCCGGTTCGCGCGGGAGATTGGGCGACCGCCGGCTGTCGACACCTGTGGCTGGCCCGTGACCGATCCCCGCAACGGCGCGCACTGGTACCTCGCGGCAGCCGCGCGGGTGCCCGCTACCACACCGGGGTTTGCCGGCCTCATCCCGATCGTCCGGCACTCTCCGAGTACCTGGTCGGACGCCGAGGCCGAGCAAACACGCAGGGTCCTCGAAGCCGTCCGGCAACCACTCGCGCTGGCCTTCGAAGCCACTGCCCGGCCGATCTGCGAATTCCGCGCCCGGTCAGCCCGACCGGACGAGTTTCCGGAAGCAGCTCCCCTGGTGCGGCTATCGCGGCTGCTGCTCGCCGACGTGGGTTTCGAGCTCCGGCAAGCACGCCCCCGAGGCGCACTCCGATCGATCGAGGCCCTGAGGCGACTCGCCCTGGGAATGGAGGCTCAGCCGACGTTCGCCTTCGAGCTCCTCGGCACTCGGATCGAGGCCAGGTATCTCCAATCTCTTCACTGGATCCTCGGGTCAGAAGGTGTCCCGGCGGAGGTGCTCTTCGGGCTTCGCGCGGGATTGCCGCCCGAGAGCGTCCGCCCTTCGCTGGTTCGCATCCTCGCCCGCGAAGCAGGGCAGACGAGGTCACGTTTCTGGGATCTCGAGCGCATCCCGCGGCTCTATGCCTTCTGTTGCGTCGATCGTGACTCGGCAGTGGTTGTCGATGGCTTCAGCGACCTCCTCTCGTGGACGCGGGTCCCCTATCCCCTGGCGGCAAAGGCCTGTGCAGCCGAGCAGGGGCGCAGAGGAAATGCCGGGGAGATCGTGTGGTCGATGATGGTGGCCAACTACCTGGACGTCATCGGTAAGTACCAGGCGACGGCTGCCGCGCGCCAACTCGCCCGATTCGCTCTCGATCTTCGCATCGACGCCGCGGCCCAAGGGCACTATCCTGAGCGCTTGCCGACGCCACACGCCGACGAGATCGATCCGTTTACCGGCGCGCACGTCACCTACGCACGCATCGATCACGGCCGTGCGCAGCTCTACAACTCAGCTGCAACGGCGGCGTACCACGAGCTGGAGCCATGGGACAACGCGCCGATCTTGCCTTTCGACTGGACCCTGGCGAAGCCCTCCGGCGGCCCCCGCGGCGGTCCGCGGCCTTGACCCGCCGCTAGGGAATCGCGAGGTCCAACCGCGCGAGTGCGCGATCGATCAGGGCCTTGACGTCGTCGCGCTCCACGGTCTTCTTCGCCACTTCGTTCTCGAGCTCCTCGATGCGCGCGCGCTGCGCCTGCAGGCGAGTCTTGCTGGTCCGAATGCGCTGTTCCAGGTTGTGTACCTGTTGTTCGACGCCCTGGGTCTCCTCTTCGCTTGCCGCATGAGCCCGCTTCTCGAGCATGGCCGTGAAGTCGCTCAACTGCTGCTCGTTGACCCGCAGCATCTCCTCCGAGCCGTCTCGGGCAGCCTTGGTCTGGCGCAGCTCGTTTTGGAGCGGGAGGAGCTCCTGATTGCCCAGTTCGGCGCGCTTCAGCAGCAGGTCGAGCCGCTGCATCTCGACCTGGCCTCGCAGCAGCAGCTCCATGCGCTGGAGCGAGGAGGCGATCTCTGCCAGCCCGGGAACGGCCACGACGGGCGGCAGGGCGCTCGGCGCTGTGGTGCTCTGGGCACCTGCCGGACCGGCCTGAGAGATCAGCACTACCGCCAGGACCAGGGTGATCACGCGCATGGAGCCGACCCCTTTCTAGCCATCCGAGGCATTAGTCAACGAGATGGTAACGGCAACTGCGGGCCGCCGTCGAGTCGGAGTGGCGCTGCCCCGACAATCTGGCCAGAGGAACTCAGCGGAGCCGGCCCTGCGCTTGCCTGACGTCTTGCTTGATCCGCTGCCAGGATGCGGTCGCCACCGGCCCCAACGGGTACCTGCGGGCAAGATGCTCGACGGCGGCTGCGGCCCGAGCCAGGTTCCGGGCCTCCTGCTCGAGGTCCCGTAGGGCCGCTGCCGTGGTGGCGGTGCGCTTATTGCTCGGCCTTCCGTCGAGGAGTCCGCTGACTACGCCAAACTATTGATGCAGATAGACTTACGTGGTGCCAAGGGGCGGAATAGAACCGCCGACACCGTGATCTTCGGTGGGACTTCGGCTGCTGCGCTGGTCTACCGTGGTTCGCACTGGATTGCGATAGCTGGTGGATTTCACTTGACTTAGCTCTGTACCATGGGCGAATGAGCTACCCCTCACTACGCTCGATCTCGATCCCGGGTGTTTGCTTCTTGTTTGCTCGGCTCGCTCGGAGGCGGGCGTGAACCTCTCCAAGCGCGCCGTCGAGGCGGCCGCCGTGAGGCGCTGCGCAATTCGGCGCCGTACGGCAGCGGGGACAGCGGCTGGCCTGGCCGCGGCCTTCCTGGTGGCGGGCTGTGCTCTGATCGCGCGGCGAGCGACGGTCGCCTACATGGCGGTCGATTCCGCCTTCGCCGGCGGCGTCAAGATCGATCTCGACCGATCGTTCGTCGAAAGGTACAAAGATCGCGTCACCATTCAGGCGAGCTTTACCGTCGACCAGTCGTTGAAGGAGCCGTTTCCAGCCTTCCTCGACGGCGACTTGCACTTCGCGGGACGCTCGCCCCAGGTGGGCTTCCCAACCGTCGGTGAGATCCTTGATGCCGCCAACCACAAGGCGGCAGTCGACCTCGTGCACCAGGCCGAAGCCTTGCACCAGCCGCTCAAGCTCACCGGCGTCTGGCGGGTATGGCCTGAGCATGCGGGCGGCACGAAGGAGCAGCAGGGCCACGCCCTGCCGCCCCTCGACACCTCGAACCCGAGCCACGTGTTCGAGATCCATCCCGTCACCCGCGTCGGCCGGCTGTCGCTGCTCGACTCCTTGCGGCCCATCAAAGGCTTCAAGCCCGGCGATGCGCGCGCCGAACTCGAGCTCTACGAGAAAGCTCCCTGCGCGCTCACCGTCAACCCGAAGACGGTGTCGATGGTCATCAAGACGGGGCTCTACAATGACGTGGAGTTCCTGATGGAGGCCACCGGAGAGCCACCGCTGGAGGTGTCCGACGGCAGATTCATGACCGCCGCGGTCCGCGACCTCAAAGGGGATCAGGTCCTCGCGCGGCGCCGCATGGTTTTGGTGAAGGGGAGCGCTCCCGAGCTGGCGGCGAGACGCCTCAAGGCTGGCGAGCGCCTCCATGTCTGGGGCATTCCGCGGGTCGACTTCGCCGAGATCTCTCGCCGCGCCGCCGCCGCTGCGACCCATCCTGCCGCGCTGCAGCTGTCCCTCCCCTACGAGATCATCGTCGTCGGGCTTTTCGAGGACAAGAACCCGGCCGCGCCGCGGAGCTCGGAGAACCGGGTCCCGTGGCCCGGGACGGGGGCGATGCGGGCAGGATCTTCCGCCAGGCGAGAACCGGCGAAGAAATGCACCTTGAACTGATACTCCCCCGTGACGACGCCTTCGTCACCGCTGCCCGCGTCCTGGAGGTGAAGCCGGGTCGCGAACGGACCCTGAAAGAGCAGCGGGACGCGCCGCTCGCCGATCTGCTCGATGGGATAGCGTACGATGAGCGGGTAGTCGAGGCGGTATTCGAACTCGAGCTGCAGGTCGCCGGTCGCCCGCCCGTCGACGATGGTCGCTCCTTGCGTACGCAGCTTCACCTCGCTCAGCGAGACGAGGGTCCCGCCCCTACTGATGGTACCGACCTTCCCGAACAGCTCCGCGTCGACGGTTCCGGAGTAAGTACCGTCCGGCCGGACGTGCAGACCGCGGACGCCGAAGCGTGATGGCGTCTCGACGCCGACCCTCGGCCCGCCGGGCAACTGGAACTGTCCCGACGTCAGGTCGACAGCGAAGGCGGCGGCGGAGATCGCTGTCTCGAGCTTGCCGCCGTCTCCCGAGCGGACCTCGAACGCACCTGCCTTCAGCTCACCGTGCGAAAAGGTGCAGCGGCCCCCGACGAAGGCGACGGAGCCGTTCTCGATCTCTCCATCGATCCAGCCGGCGACATCGAGTCGCGCAGCCTGGTCGCCCCGGGCCGGCCGGAAAATGCCCTTGTCGACCGCGACACGCAGCGGCGTGCCCTTCTTGGGCTGCAAGGCGGTCCGGAACTCGACCATTTCGCCGAAGCCCAGTGAGCGGCCGCCAAAAGCCGCGAATTCCGAGTCGCCGATGCGGACCTGTCTGACGAGGTCGAGGAAGGTTGCCCCCCTGCACCGAGGAAACAGAACCACGGCGGTCTGGGCGGAGCTGGATTAAGTTAGGTGGCAAGGTAACGGTACGCAGCTGGCGTCAGAGTGATTTCAGTATCTGCCCGATAATACCAGTGCCCACAAGGTCCACCAGAGTGTGGCCAACGATGTTGGCCACCAAGTCTCGCCGCCAAAGATAGAACCCGGTGAGAATGCCACCTAACACCAGCGGCTGCAGGACATCGACCCAGGCCCCCCGGTAGTGACCGACCACAAATACAGAGAGCGGGAGCGCAGCGGAGACCAAGCGGCCTGCTCCCATAGCTCGCAGGCGCTCGATGGCATAGCCGCGATAAAACAGTTCCTCTACAATACCCGCTCGGAACACAATGAGGACAAATACCCAAAGTGGGAGGCGGTCGAAGGGAGACGCTGTTCCGCTACCACCCTTGGTCACCATCCCGAGAAGCTCAGCGGCGCCTCCGCAGAGAAACATGGGTAACAAACCCCACAAGGCGGACCTCCACCATGCCGACGTTCCCAAGCCAATCGTCCTGAGTGGAAGCTTCTCCCCGCGTTGCACAAGCACCAGCAGGGCGCCAGCGCTGGCGAAAATTAGTACCTCTCGGACGAGCACGAGGGCGGGAGCAGGGTCGCGGCTAACAAAGTGCACCGCCAGCCGGATCACGAACAGACCAAATAAGGCGACAAAGAGGCCGGTCCAGGTCGCAAGTTTCGACCTGCCAGTTCGAGAGACCGAAGAAGCATTGTTCCCTGCCGAGGGCACCATGTCATTCCTCTTCAACCACAAGTGCGCCCGACGACTTCTGCCAGTCATCGGCTGCCAACGGGCCTCCCGGGATAACACGATAGTGGCGGAGGATTCTTACACCCGGAGAGCTACGCTTGAGTAGCCGCGGTACCAGAAGGGAGCAGAGGAGCAGAGAAGCTCCTCGCCTGCATCGCGGGAGCACAACCGATCGCCGCTGGGGGATGGAGGCGAATTACGCACACGGAGACGGCCTGCCCCCTCCTGGCGACATCGACGATCGGCAGGAGGGCTACAAGGCTTATGACGTGGCCACCGACGTCTTGGGGACGATCGAATGTGTCCTCGAGGACGACCTTCGGTCGGCCATCGAGACCCTGCTTCGGTCGGCGACCATCACCGACGACGAGCTCGCCCAGGAGCACCGAGGCTGGCTGAAGCGGAAGATCCTATGAGCGGCACCGATCCTTGCCCACAGATCATTCGCCCGCCCGGCGCAGCAGTTCGGCGACAGTCTGCTCGGAAAGGTACATTCCCCCTGCGACAAGCTCGCGCAGCACGGGAGACGCGGCAGGAATGAAACCTCTTCGCTTCGCCAGCAGCACGAGGCCTGCCGTGCCGAGGAGCGGAATTGCCTGAGACTCGGCGCAGCGGCGAGCCTCCATGTCATCGAGCAGCGCCAGAGTCCCAGGGTGTTCCCTCGCCCATGCAAGGACGGACGACTCGCCTCTACCAAGATCCCATCGACGGATGGGTTCAGGAATCGGGAGAGCCGGCACCTCCTCCAAGAAGTTCGCCTGCTCAACCGCTCGAACGGTCGGGGCTTGATCGCCTTTCGCGCGAATCTCTTCAAGCACCGGGATCGGTACGACGAGGCGCCGCCTCAGAGTCAGGAATAGATCGAGACGACTGATCCGGGATAACAGGATGAGCGGCGAGGTATCAATGACCGCCGCTGTGTCAGGCACGCTCCAGGTCCCGCTCCAGGGCATCGAGATCGACTTGCACTACGTCAATCTTTCGAGCCGCGAGAGCATCGATGAAGTCTGCTCTTGCTACACCCGCGATCTCGGCCCCCCTGCCCTGGGAGATCAGGCCGCGCCGGTACCAATCGATTGCTGCCGCGAGACGAATGTCCTGCGCTAGCTCGCGCGGCGACCTGCGAAGCGTGGCGTAGACTTCTTCAGGAAGGTCGATCGTCACCACAGGCATCGTCTCCTCCTCGCCCTCCTGGCCGAGATGTGCTAACCAGCAGCCGGCGCTCCGCTTCAGCAAGCCACGGCCGCTCGTTCTCCGCCTCCGAGATCCCTTCGAGACTGCGTAGGAGCTTCTCGGCAAGCGCGGCCCGGTCATCGAGCTTCAGTTCTAGAGCCTCTTCGGCGACACCTTCGAGCCGGCGGGGCATCGGCTTCTCCTCGTAGCCATTGTACAGACTTCTCAGTGTGCAGAGGGACGCGGGCGACCTTCCCACCGCCCGTTTCCAAAGCATCCGCCTCCACCTCCCTCTCACCCCCCTCGCTCGACCAGCCTACCAACGCCGGGATGCCCGGGTCTCAAGGTTGCCCTCGCTGCGCTCGGCGGCTTCGCCGACCTTGACCCCCGGGCACCCGGCGTGGTGCCGATGAGGTGTAGCGAGGGGGGGAGCAGCCCGCTCAGGAAAGGAGCAGGTAGGGGTCCAGCCACACACCGCCGTCCGCGACCTCGGCAGCACCGCTCCCTGCGAATCCCGAAGTCGAGGGGCCGGCGCGGTTCCCGCGGCGGCCCCGGCACCTGCCGCTGGCAGACCGAAGCGGTGGACTTGCCCCGATTCGGTGGACAGGTTGACGTTGCCTGGGCGGTCTCGTCTTCCCTTCCCAGACTAAGGAGTATGTACCTCGTCGCCGGGGCTGCGAGTCGCTTCGGAATCTGGTAAGGCTTTGCCTCAGGCATCGGCTCCTCCCATCGCTGGTTGACCTCTGTCCTTGGCTTTCGGGTCCTCCAGTACCTCAACAAGGTGCTGGCCACATGGGCGCGGCGGAAGTACAAACGGCTGCGACGTCGCCGGCGTGCTTCAGCCCACTGGCTGGGGCGCATTGCGCGGCGGAACCCGACGCTATTCGTGCTGTGGACCCTCGGGGTGCTGCCGGAGGCCGGATCGTAAGAGCCGGATGAGGCGAGAGCCTCACGTCCGGTTCCGTGAGGGCGCGGGGGTGAAATTCCCCCGCGCTACTCGACCCGTGATTGTCAGTCGCGCCGCAGCGCTGCCAGGCGCCGGATACTGGCGATGCCACAAGCGGGGCCGAGAGCTAGGATCGGGAAGGCCCAGCGCCAGCCGATCTGGTTGGCGAGGGGCGGGACGAGCTGGATCGAGACGGTGGTGAGCAGGAAGCCCACCGCGGTCTGGACGGTGAGGGCGGTGCCCACCGCGTGCGGGGGGACGGACTCGGTGACGAGGGCGCTGAACTGGGCGCTGTCGGCGATGACGAAGAAGCCCCAGACCCAGGCCAGCAGGGTCACCAGGGGCAGGTTGGCTCCGAAGAGGAGGCCGATGGTCAGGGCGCAGGTGCCGCTGGCGGCCAGGGCGATGGTGACCAGGCGCTCGCGGCCGGTGCGGTCGGCGACCAGCCCTCCCCAGATGCAACCGGCACCGCCGATGGCGATGGTGCCGAAGGCGGCGAGGGAGACGGCGGCCGGGGAGTAACCGCCGCGGGCCGCCGCGCTGGCCGCCAGGAAGGCCGGGATCCAGGTCCAGAAGGAGTAGAGCTCGAACATGTGACCGAGGTAGCCGCCGGTGGCCAAGCGGAAGCGGCGGATGCGGACGACCTCGGCGGCGAGGCCCCAGGAGAACGGCCGGGGTGGAAATGGGTAGGGACCGTCGCGGTACCCTGCAAGGACCAGCAGGGCGGCGGCGAGGGCGCCGCAGGAGGCGGTGAGGACGACGCCGGTCACCCCGGCGCCGCGCCAGGCGTGCACGAGGTAGGGAGTCGCCTTGCCCACGGTGAGCGCACCGACCACGGTCCCGATCGCCAGGCCGCGGCGGGAGCGGAACCAGGTGGCGACCATCTTCATCGCCGGCGGGTAGACGCCGGCGAGGAGGAAGCCGGTCGCGAAGCGGCACCCCAGCGCCATCCCGTAGGAGGGCGCGAGGAGAAGCGCCCCGTTGGCCAGCGCTCCGAGCGCCGCCGCGACGGCGAACAGCAGCCGCGACGCCACGATGTCGGCGAGGTTGAGGAGCGCGGCGCAGGCGGTGCCGGCGACAAAGCCGAGTTGGACCACGGTGGTGAGCCAGGCGGCCTGTGAGGCGCTCAGGCCCCATCGCGCGGAGAGCTGGGGCGCGACCGCGCTGGCCGCGAACCACAGCGACATTCCGAGCAGCTCGGCGGCAGCCAGCAGGGCGAGCATGCGCCAGCGCGCCGGATGCGCGTCGGGCTCGCCCACGCTTGCCGACCCGAATGGCCGCGGATCGGCCGGGGCGGGCCGACGGGGCGGATCGGGCGGATCGGGCGGATCGGAGAGCCGCGAGGAGGCCGGCAGCGGCAGCCGCACCATGGGCGAAGAGGCCGCGAGCAGCGGGTCGGCAGGAGGGGCTTTGCGCACCGAGCCGGGACTCTATCGCAAGGGAAACCGACCTCGACCAGGACGTCGGCGGCATCGTAGTTGCCGGCCGCAGCGGCCGGGCCAGGGCCCCGGGAGAGCGTCGATATTCTCTGGTGATCCCTTTACTTTGTAGTGCAAAGTACTCTACGCTGTTATCACCTCCGCAGCCGGATCCCCTGGCTGCGGCACGCCGCAACGGCGACGAGGAGGGGAAGCGATGACGAAGCCGACTGCGGGTCCGCGGCTTGCCGCCGCCTGCCTGCTCATAGTGCTGGCGGCGGCGTGCTCGCGGTCCAACAACCTGCTGCTCGGCCGGGTGGAAGCCGACCTGGGGAGTCACCTGGTGGTGGTGACCGACTGCTACCGCTTCAGTGTGCCCGCGCCCCGCATCGAGGACGGGGCGGGCGGCCTCTCCGGCTATCGCTTCCAGCCGTGCCGCGACGCCGACGTGCTGATTCGGGGAGCCGACCTGTTCGTCAACGCGCGCCCCTACGGACCGTTGCGACTCCACGATTCGGTCCTGGTGGACCACGGGGTCGTGTCCATCCACCACCGACCGTCCAGCCCTTCCGACCCTGCCTCGGGCAACGAATGACGCCCGCGGGGCGCGAGCCGGCCCGCGTTACAGGCGGACCGACGCGGCCTTGCGCTGCAGCTGCAGCACCTTGGCGTCGGGGTCGACCAGCAGGCGCTGGGGGTCGAAGGGACAGACGAGGCGCACCTGCTTCTCCTCGCCGGGGCCGAGCACCAGCGTGGCGCGGACGTCGCGATAGCCGGCGGTCTCCTTGCCGTCGTCGCCGAAGCGCTCGCGCCGGCTC
>DATNKH010000043.1:0-3947 GCA_035603475.1 Thermoanaerobaculia bacterium | reverse complement strand
CTCCCAGTACTCGCCGATGTTGAGATACACGCGGCTCAACGCGGCCGTGAAGCCGACCGAGTCCGCCCCCTCCTTCAGCACGTGCGGCGTGAGCTGCGGATCCTGGACGCCATGCAGGTCGAGCGCGCCGCCGATGACGTGCTCGTGGACGGCCACCTGCAGCCGGCCCGCGACGTTGAAGATGCCGTTCATCGCCCCGGGGTTGTTGAGGTAGTCGGTGGCGATGAACGAGGTGTCGAGCGTTCCCGGCGGGTTGCTGTGCAGCAGCTGCCAGATGAAGTTGTCTTCGCCCAGGTCGTTGCCGAAGACCTCCCACACCTTGAAGAAGTGCTGTCCGACGTAGTCGTTCAGGTTGGCGTACTCCGGCTCGTCGGGATTCGCGGGAGGGTTCGTCGGATCGGCGCCGAGGTGGCAGAACGAGCAGGCCATGCCGACGACGTACGGGCGCACCAGCCGCTGATCGTTGTAGTAGCCGGGCTCCCGGTAGTAGCGGTCCGGGTCCCACTTCGCCTTCGCCGCGGCGTCGAACTTCGGGTTCGGGAAGAGGCGGAGGCCCATGATGCCGCTGCTGCGTCCATAGGTGCGGGTGTCGATCCTGCTGTCGAGGTCGTACCTCGGCTCGCGCGGCACGTCGACGTACAGACCGTAGGGGTCGGGCTGCGCCGGCCGCATGAAGCCGGGCTGGTTGAACAGGCCGTACTTCTCGAAGCGCTTGTCGCGCGGCGAGGTGACGACCTTGAGCAGGTCGGCGGTGCCGAAGCCATGGGTCGAGAGCCAGTCCCAGAACGAGGCGTTGTCGCCCGTCCAGAGGTTCCAGATCACGCGGCCCTTGACGTCGTCGTCGCTCAGCTTCGCGTCCCGCCCCTGGAAGTCCATGCCGGGGAAGGGATCGAAGCCGACCTCCTTGAAGTCGGCGTACTTCCAGCTCGGCGCGACGGCCCGGTGGACGCACCCGGCAGCGACGAGAGCGACGAGAGCGGCGAGGATGACGAGCAGCGAGGGGAGTGAAGCGTGAGAGCGGGTCTTCATCGTTCCCCCTTCTGAGACGACCGCGGGTTTTCCACGGAGGGCGGGTCCCGTCGCGGAGCCCGGCCTCGTCCGCCAGGCTGGACGACTGCGGCCACACCCGACAGGGACTGCCCGGAGCCGCCCGGAGCCAGGCCATCGCGGGCTTCCACCAGCCGAATGCACTTAAATCCGCTATTAGAAGGCTAGCTCAGGCCGGAAGCACGGTCAAGCGGTGGTCGCGAGACCGCCGCCTCCAGCCGTCGAAGCAGGGGGCGGCGCCGAGCGGGAAGCCCGAACCGCCGGCGGCAGCCGGCGATGGACCCCACGAGCTCCCGGTCTGCCTGGCGGTGAGGGCGGCGGAGCCGCGCGGGAGGTGGGAGCGCGAACCGCGACTCGCGGTGTCATGTTTGACGATATAATTCTTTCTTTCACTACGCGTCGCCGGTCCGTCCGGCGCTCGAGGAGACCGCCATGCCCAACCCCAACGCCCACCCCGTTCACCCCGCTCACTCCTACCCGATCGCCACCGGGCAACCCGTGCGGATCGTGCCGATGCCGCATGTCGTGAAAGCGACGCTGGCGGCGGTGCAGGCGCAGGCGGTGACGCCGCAGCTCGCCTACAACAACGGCCCGCTGCTCGCCAACGTCGAGGTCTTCACCGTCTTCTGGGGCTCCGCCTGGGGCCAGGGCGACCTCGCCGCCCTGGCGACCGCGATCAATGACTTCTTCCAGTTCATCGTCACCAGCCCGCTCATCGATCAGCTCGCCGAGTACCAGGTCCCCGCCTTCCCCATCGGCGAGGGCTCCTTCACCGGCACGGCGACGCTCACCGACAACGATCCGCCGGCCCA
Source organism: Thermoanaerobaculia bacterium (assembly GCA_035603475.1). GTDB lineage: Bacteria > Acidobacteriota > Thermoanaerobaculia > Multivoradales > UBA5704 > JASLEW01. Next base: position 2,088 of record DATNKH010000043.1, on the reverse strand, counting down.
GGTGAGCGATCAGCAGATCCAGGACCTGCTGACCCAGGGGACCGGCAACGGCCAGCTCCCCGCTCCCGATGCCAACTCGCTCTACTTCGTCTTCACGCCGCCGGGCGTCGCGGTGATCATGGGCGGCGCCCAGTCGTGCCAGGTGTTTTGCGGCTATCACGACGTGGCCGGCGGCAACGTCTTCTATGCCGTGGTGCCGTATCCCGACTGCCCCGGTTGCCAGGCCGGCAGCGGCGTCATCCTCGACGCGGTGACCACCGTCGCCTCGCACGAGCTCTGCGAAGCGATCACCGATCCCGTCCCGGGGCAGGGTTGGTACTGGTTCCAGGATCAGAACAACCAGGGGGAGATCGGCGATCTGTGCGTGGGCAACACCAAGATCGTCGGCGCCTACACCGTGCAGACCGAGTGGTCGAACGCCGCCGGCGGCTGCGTCTAATTGCTCCCGGCGATCCGGCTGACCCGCACCCCGGCCTCGCGGCTCGCCATGCTGGTGGCCTGCTGGTGTAGGCTCGGGCCAATCTGCAGCGACACGCTTCTGCGGGAGGAGCACGATGGCGGCGGCGCAGTTGAGACGGGCACTGGTCACCGGCGCTTCGAGCGGGCTCGGCAGGTCGCTGGCCGCGTGGTTGGCGGCGCGCGGGGTCACGGTGGTGGCCGCCGCGCGGCGCCGCGCGAAGCTGGATGAGCTGCGGGACGAGGCCGCCCGCACCGGCGGGGTGATCGAGCCGCTCGAGCTCGACGTGGCGGACGTGGCGGCGGTGCGGGAGCGGCTGCTCGAGCTCGACGGCCGGGACGGCGGCCTCGACCTGGTCGTCGCCAACGCCGGCGCGGGCGAGATCACCTCCGCCAGGAAGCTCGACTGGGAGGCTTGCGAGCGCATCCTCCGCGTCAACGTCCTCGGCGCCGCGGCGACGCTCACCGCGGCGCTGCCGGGGATGCTCGCCCGCAACCGTGGCCACCTGGTCGGCATCGCCTCGATCGCGGCGGTGCGCGGCCTGCCGAACAACGCCGCCTACGGCGGCTCGAAGGCGTTCCTGCGCAGCTTCATGGAGAGCCTGCGCGTCGATCTCTCCACGACCGGGGTCAAGACGACCTGCGTCTTCCCCGGCTTCGTGAAGAGCGAGATGACCGCGCCCAACAAGTTCGCCATGCCGTTCCTGCTCGAGACCGACGACGCGGCAGCGCGGATCGGCCGCGCCATCTTCGCGCAGCGAGCGGAGCTGTGGTTCCCGTGGCAGATGGCCCTGCTGGCGCGCCCGCTCGGCCTGCTCCCCGCCGCGCTCTACGTCCGTCTCATCCGCCGGACGAGCCCGAAGCGCCAGCGCGGCTGAGCGGCCCGTCGCGGCGGCACCGGACGCCCCTCGTAACGCCCCGATCCGCGGCGGCGGCGGAAACCTCTATTCGAAGATCTGGTCCAGCGATAGGACGAGACCCGGGAACAGCGGGCTGGCGAGCGTGCGCGGTCCTGCCGTGCGGCTCAGTCGCAGCACGGGCTCTCGCCAGTCGCCGCCCCGAAAGACCTCGACCGTCTCCGCCGCCGGATCGACGAGCCAGTACTCGCCGAGCCCGAACTGGCGGAAGGTCCGTCGCTTGACGAAGACGTCCGTGTTCCGCGTCGAGGGCGAGATCACCTCGACCGCCAGGTCCGGTGCGCCGCGGGCGAACCGCTCTTCGAGGATCGCCAGGCGCTCGCGCCGGACGAAGAGCAGATCCGGCTCGATCACATCGTGATCGGACAGCACGACATCCACGGGCGCGAAGAAGACTTCGCCGAGGCGACGCGGTTGGACGAAGCCATGGAGCGCCAGGAAGAGGTTCCGCAGCACCGCCTGATGGCGTAACGTCGGGGCGGCGCTCACGTAGTGTTCGCCGTCGATCAGCTCGTGGCGCTTCCCATCCTCGGGGAAGGCGAGCAGGTCGGCATAGCTGAGCTTGAGAGCGGAACCAGCCATAGCACATCAGTATAGACGGAAAACAGAGGGCGATCCGGCGTGCCGAGCCGGAGCGTTCTCGCCCGTCTGGCGCGCCTGGTGCGAGGCGCGCGGCACTTGCTGCCCTGGCGTGTCGGCCGCCGCCGCGCCGGCG
>DATNKH010000042.1:0-6382 GCA_035603475.1 Thermoanaerobaculia bacterium | reverse complement strand
ACGCGGCCAGCCTCGATGGCGACCGCCTCCCTCACCTCGGCCAGCCGCTCCTCGGCGAGCCGGCGGCTCTCCTCGATCTGCAGCTCGGCCTCGCGCCGGCGATCCTCGGGCTTGCTCACAGATCGTCCTCCTCGAGCGGGTCGTCGGGATGGATGCGCGGCGGAGTGGACGAGCCGGGCGCCGGCCGCCGTCGCTCGTTGCCGGCGCTGCCGGCACTGCCGCCGCTGCCCGGGCTGCCCGGGCTGCCGGCGGCGTCCCCGGGACCCTCGGACGCCAGGCGGCCGCGGCCGCCGCCTGCGACCGCCGGAGCCGCCGGCACCGCCGGCTCGGCGAGCAGGCGATGGTTCCACCAGTCGAGGTGATCGGAGACCCGCTGCCGGATGCTCTCGGCGGGCGACTCGAACCGTTGCAGCCGGCGGATCCCGAGCAGTGCCAGCAGGCCGGCGGCGCCCGCGAACAGCGCCGTCACGATCAGCGCCGCCGCCCACGGCGGCAGCCAGATCGCGAGCACGGCGATCAGCGTCAGGACCAGCGCGCCGAGGGTCCAGAAGCCGAGCGCCGCGGCGCCGCCGAGCAGCGCCAACCCTCGCGCCAGCTCGGCGCCCGAGCGGCGGAAGTCCTCTCCGAGCGCCCGCGCTTCGGCGCGCAACACCTCGAACAGGGCTTGTCCCAGGGAACGGAAAAGCTCGATCCAGCCCTGCACGCCCGCCGGCTGTCGCCCGTCTGCTCTCCCCATCGCCATGCCTCCCTCAACTCCCTCGATCGGCGGCGCCGGCCGCTCCCAGAAGCCCGAGCGCCAGGCGCCGAGCGGTCCGGCAGCGCCGCGGCGCTCCCTGGCGGCGGCGCTGCCTCAGCGGCCGACCACCAGCTCGCCGGTCACGTAAGACTCCTGGGCGCCGACGTCGTCGCGCATGCCGATCGCCACCTTCTGCTCGCCGCTGCGCATCAGCAAGCTCAGCGTGTAGAGGAAGTGCTTGCCGCCCAGCTTCGACACCTCGGCGGCCGGCACGTTGATCGGCACCGGCACCTGCTGCACCTCGGAGGTGCGGCCGTCGGGATCGATGGCGCCGATGAACAGGCGCACCTTGGCCGAGCTGCCCTGCTCGCGCGGCACCAGCGTCAGCTTGCCGAGCGGGATCTTGACGCTGATCGGCACCAGGTAGAGGCCGTCCTTGCGCTCCGACGGACGCCCGAACTCGAGCGACAGGCCGAGCGGGTTGGCCTGGAACGGGAACTGCAGCGCCGCCAGCGTGCCGTCGCTCATCCGCGATTCGATGCTCTTGTCGCGGTAACCCTCGCGGCAGCGCACGGTGACGCCCTTGCGCTTCACCTTGACGGTGATCTTGTGGAAGCGCCCGTCGCCGACGTGCGGCGGCGTGTACCCCAGCGAATAGAAGGTGTTGAAATCGGCGGCGATCTTGTCGAGATGGGGAAGGACATTGTTGGCGTTGATCACGTAGATGCCGCCGGTCTTCTCGGCCATCATCTGCAGGCTGCTCTGCATGTTCGAGATATTGATCTGATCGATGTAGACGCCCTGCCCGGCGGTGGCGTTCTCGGCCGAGGTCGCGGAGTACACGCGCAGGCCGCCGGCGTCGATGGTGTAGAACGTGACGCGGTTGGCGTTGGCCTGCGCGGCCAGCTCCTCGAGACGGCGCGAGGCGTCGAACTCGCTGCTCTCGCTGATGATGCTGGTGCCCGGGAACTTGCTCTGCACGGCGTAGAAGACGTCCTCGCCGACCATCATCGGCAGGCCGTCGCTGACGTAGACGATCGCCTTGCGACCCGACATCCCCGCCAGCGTGGTCACCAGGTTCTTCAGCGCGTCGATGGTGAAGCTGATGTCGTTGAACGCCGCCCCGGCGTAGGCGTGGGCGAGGCTCATGGCCTGGGAGCCGCCCTGCGCGTCCTCGATGCTCTTCAGCACCTCGCGCCGGTCGCTCTCGGAGTGCACGCCCTGGGCGGAGATCTTCTCGATCGCCAGCAGTTGGGAGTTCACCAGGCCGGTGTCGGTGGTGAACGTCTGGCGCACGTGCAGCTCGCGGTCGTAGGTCACCAGCATCACCTGGTCGCCGCGGCGCAGCTTCTGGTCGAGGAAGATGCGCAGGTCGCGCATCACCCGGTTCCGGTCGAACGGCTTCAGGTTGTAGTTGTCGATGTAGACGATCAGGCGCAGCTTCTGGTCCTCGGGGACCGGCGCCTGCTCGTACCCGGGGGGGAGCTTCGGCGGGCGATTCGGCTCGGCGGCCTCGGCGGCGGCCTCGGCTTCCGCGGCGGCGCCGGCGGTCTTGCCGCCCTCGACCGCCAGGAAGTTGGTGATCGCCATCGGCCGGCCGTCTTCGTAGAGCTCGAAGTCCTGGCGCGCCAGGCCGGTGACCCGGCCCCGCTTGTCGGAGACGTAGACGTCGACGTTGACGACGTTGACGGTGACGCTCTCGACGAAGTTCTCGTCGGCCGGCTGCTTGCCGGCGCCCGCGGCAGCTCCCGCTCCCGCGGCCGGCGCCGGAGCGGCGCCCGGCTTCGACGGCGCACCGGACGCCGCCGCACCGGTCGCCGGCGGGATCGCGGCGAGGACGGCAAGGATCGCGAAGATGGCGAGCGGCACGCTCGGCCACCGGAAACGACTGGATCTGATCATGGATTCGTGGCTCTCCCCTCGATGCCGCGGGGTGCGGCACCCGCATTATACGCACGAGACATGCCCGGGGCGCGGCCGGACCCACGACCTGCCCCGGCTACTCGGGCTTGACGTCCGCCTCGGCGGTGGTGATCTTGTTGCTCACCGGATCGAAGATGGCGAAGCTCAGGTGATGGTTCGTGCGCCTCAGCTTGAGAGTGGTCTGGTAGCGGATGTAGCGGCCCGGGGTCGGCTCCCGGTCGCTCGACAGCTTCAGCGGCAGCATCGGCACGCCCGAGCGCCCGCCGTGCTCGTCCTCGGCGGCCACGTGCAGCTCGATCTCGCAGGCGTACTTGCCGTTGAGCGGCACGGCGGTGAACGCGAGAGTGGGGATCGCCAGGGTGACCGGCACCTCCATCTCGTCCAGACCCTTGCGGGCCGGCTTGCCCACTTGCACCGGCATGGCGGGCGCTCCCGGCGCGTTGCCGAACAGCATCGCGCCCTCGACCATCATCGCGACCTCGGCCTTGCGCGAGCGATCCGCGAAGCTGTCCCGCGTCCGCACGCTGGTACCCGGCCGCAGCACCTCGAGCCGGATGGCGTGGCGCTTGTCCTTGCCTTCCCAGGTCGGGGTGAAGCCCAGCCAGTAGTACGAGCGCGTGTCGGCCTCGACGTGCTCGAGCGAGGCGATACGTAGCGAGTTGAGCAGCGCCCTGCCGCCGGTCGCCTTGGCCAGGTAGGCCAGCGTCGCTTCGTGCTCCTGCTCACGCAGGGCGAAGTAGGTGCCGGTCGGGCTGGGAGCGGCGGCGCTGGCATCGGCCGCCGCGGTCTCCACGCCGGGGACGTCCACGGGATAGAGGGTGTAGCCGATGCGGTTGGCGGTCTCGACCAGCGGCCGCAGGATGACGTCGCCGTGCGGCACCTGCTGGGCGCGGCTGGTCGGGACGTGGATGTTGTTGAGCGCGTAGTCGGCCGGAGAGAACGGCCAGCCTCCCACCAGCAGCAGCATCACCCGGCGTCCGGGGGGCGCGGCGAAGCTGCGCAGCGTGCTGGTGGCCGCCGCCACGCCGCGCTGGAACTGCGCCACGAGGTTGTCGACGAAGCCCTCCTCTTCCAGGCTCAGCGCGGCGCGCGTGGACACCTTGCTCGCGACGGTGTCCTTCTCGCCCAGGATCGGGTCACGGGCGCCGGTGTGGGTGACCTCGCCGAGGCCCTGGTCCGTGGAGGTGAACGCCCGCAGCTCGACGAGCCGTTCGAGGCCGTGGGTGGGGGTGGCGATCTCGCGCTCGATCGCGGCGGCCAGCTCGCGGGCCGAGCTCGACCAGCTCGACAGCAGGTGCACGTGCCTGCCGTCGAAGGCGACCAGCGCCATGCGGTCCTCGGGGCCGAGCCGCGGCAGTTGGTCCCGGAGCGAGCGCAGGACCTCGTCGCGGCGCGGGCCGACCGAGAAGTAATCGTCGACGAACACCAGGTAGCTGGTGCCGACGGCGCTCCCCGGCGCCAGTTCGGACAGCCCCGGAACGCCCGGAGCGCCCTGCTCATGAACGATCGCCTGGCCGCCCCGCACCTCGCTGAAGTAGTCGACCTTGACCGGCTTGCCGTCCACCTCGAGACGGAAGTCCTCGAGCTTCAGGTCGGGCACGCGGTTGCCGTGCCGGTCGGTGACGACCGCCTCGACGTTGACCACGCGCACCTCGATGGTCTCGCCGAACAGCGGCTCCGAGGACGGCGCCCCGCCGGCAGCGCCCGCCGGTCCAGGCTGCTGGCCCGCGGCCGGATGCGGGGCGAGGCCGAGGATGAGGGCCATGGCGAAGAGAGCCATTGCCAGGAACCGGGCAGACAGGGTACGACCAGGCCGCGGCCGCTCGAGGATTCGCATGCGCCCCTCCAGAGGACGTGCGCCGAGGAAGGCATTCCCAGCGTGCGTGTCTTTAATTATAAGCCAGCGCGTAGCGCAACGGGCGCTGCGCAACGGCGGCCGATGGGAAAGGGGCGAAAGGGCCAGCTCGATCTAGTCGGGCTTGACGTCCGCCTCGCCGGTGGTGATCTTGTTGCTCAGCGGATCGAACAGGGCGAAGAACAGGTGCTGCTTCGTCCGCCGCAGGGTGACCTTGCTCTGGAAGCGCACGAAGTGCCCCTTCGTCGGCTCCTTGTCGGTCGACAGCTGCAGCGGCACCACCGGGATCTCGGACTGGTCGCCGCGCTCGTCCTGCGCGGCGATGCGCAGCTCGACCTCGGAGGCGTACTTGCCGTTCAGCGGCACGCTGGTGAAGGCGTCGGTGGGGATCGCCAGGGTGAACGGCACCTCGATCTCCGAGCGGCCCTTGCGCACCGCCTTGCCCAGCTGCACCGGCATCGTCGCCGAGCCCGGCGGGGTGCCGAACATCATGGCGCTCTCGACCATCATCGTGACCTCGGCCTTGCGCGAGCGATCGAGGAAGCTGTCGCGGGTGCGCACCTCGAGGCCGGGACGCAGCACCTCGAGCTGGATGGTGTGCCGCTTGTCCTTGCCCTCCCAGTTGGGGGTGAAGCCGAGCCAGTAGTAGGAGCGCGTATCGGCCTCGACGTGCTCGAGCGACGCGATGCGCAGCGAGTTCAGCAGCGGCCTGCCCCCGGTCTCCTTGGCCAGGTAGGTCAACGTCCCCTCGTGCTCCTGCTCGCGCAGGCCGAAGTTGGCGCCGACTGGCCGCGGCGCGCTCGATTGGGCGCTCGCCGCATTGGTCTCCATGCCGGGCACGTCGACCGGGTAGAGGGTGTAGCCGAGGCGGTTGGCGGTCTCGGCCAGCTTCCGCATGAGGGCCTCGCCTTGCGGCACGTCGCGCTCGGTGATCGGGCGATTGATGTCGTTGACCGCGTAATCGGCCGGCGAGAATGGCCAGCCGCCAACCAGCATCAGCATCACCTTGCGCCCGGGGGGCGAGGCGAAGCCGCGCAGCGTGCTGGTGGCCGCGGCGACGGCGCGCTCGAGCTGCCCGGTGAGCTCCGAGACGTAGGCCCGCTCTTCGATGGACAGCTGGGTGTTCGCGAAGCCGTTGCGGAACGGTGCTACGGGGTCGTTGGTGGACCGCGGCGGCTGGGTGGCGCGGAAGTTCCGCAGCTCGGCCTCGCGCTCGAGGCCATGGGCGGGAGTCTCGATCTCGCGCTCGATGGCGCGGGCGAGCTCGCGGCTCGAGCTCGACCAGCTCGACAGCAGGTTCAGGCGCCTGCCGTCGTAGGCGACCAGCGCCATGCGGTCCTCGGGGCCGAGGCGCGAGAGGTCGTCGCGCAGCGACCGCAGCACCTCGTCGCGGCGAGGCGTGAGCGAGAAGTAGTCGTCGATGAACACCAGGTAGCTGGTGCCGACCGGGCTGCCCGGAGCCAGGTCGGGGAGCCCGGGAATGGTCTGGGCGGCGCCCGGCTCGGGAGCGATGGCCTGGCCGCCCCGCACCTCGTTGAAGTAGTCGATCTTGATCGGCTTGCCGTCCACCTTGAGACGGAAGTCCTGCGGCTTCAGGTCGGGAACGCGATTGCCCCGCTTGTCGGTGACCACCGCCTCGACGTTCACCACACGCACTTCGATGGTCTCGCCGAAGATCGGTCCCGCGGGCTGCGGCCTGCCGGCGGCGCCGGCGGTGGCGGCAGCGCCGGTGGGGGCGGGCGCGCTGGTGGTGGGACGGGCGGACGAGGCTGCCGGCACCGCCTGGGGCTGCGACGGCGCGGCGGTGCGCGGCGGGGGCGGAGCGGCCGGAGCGGCCGGAGATGCGGCCGGAGGAGCGGCGGCCGGCG
>DATNKH010000041.1:0-6939 GCA_035603475.1 Thermoanaerobaculia bacterium | reverse complement strand
CCGCCGCGGCGGCGCGGCGGCGAGGGCCTGGTGACGGGCCAGCACCGCCGGCGCGACGCAGACCACCACCGTCGACGCCGAGTACAGGCCCTGGGCGCGGGCCTCGATCTGCCACAGCCCGGGCTTCGTGGCGGTGAGCGGCACGGCGGCCCGCGAGGCGCCGGCGGGCAGGTTCACCCGCGTCGTTGCCGTCAGGCCCGCGGCTCCCGAGAGCGACACCGCGACCGGATGCTGCGCCGCCAACAGCTGGCCGCGCTCGCCGACCGTCTCGATGCCGAGAGGCGCCTGCTGCCCCGGCACCAGCGGTCCCAGCGGGCGCACGAGGCGCAGCCGCGACGGCGGCCGCTCGCCGGCCGTGCCGGCGGTGGGCCCGGCAGCGCCGGCGGCAGGCTCCCCTGAAGCATGCATCGCGAGCAGCGTGAGCAACGCGAGGAGGGCCGGGAGCGGCCTCACGAGCAACGCCGGGAGCCGCTGCGAGACGCGCGCCGGGAGCAGCTCCGCGCCTGGCCGGCGGGTGGCATGCGAGGTAACCGTGCGGGACACTGGCCCTCCCTGGAAGCCTCTTCGACAGGCGACCGGCGCTTGGTTGCTTGCTTTGATTATAGGGGAGGAAGGTCAGCGGCGCAGGCGGTAGAATCAGCCGTGCCCTACGTCTACCTGCTGCGTTGCCGCGACGGCTCGCTCTACGCGGGTGCCGCCAAGGACCTGGACCGGCGCCTCGCCGAGCACCGCGCCGGGCAGGCCTCCCGGTACACCCGCTCGCGCCTGCCGGTCGAGCTCGCCTGGTGGCGGCAGGTCGAGAGCTGGGGCGACGCGCTCCGCGAAGAGGCCCTCCTCAAGCGCCTGCGCCACGCCGCCAGGGAGGAGCTGCTGCGCGAGGGCCCCGCCGCCGGCGGCCTCGCTCCCCCCGGCTGAGGCCGCCCGCCCCGGCCGTTTGACAGCCGCCCCGGCTTCGGGCTTGAATACGAGCGCGCAACCGACACGGCGGCCCGGACGCTCCGCCGCGCCATGCCCCGCGCAAGGCACCTCTCGAGGCGGACTCGACCATCGGCGGCAGGGGCAGCCGGTCAGGAGGGCTGAGGTCATGGGTTATGCAGAGGCGCTCCAGAAGCGAGCGTTCGGCGCCACCTCGCGCCAGGACGCGTGGTGGGCGCAGCCTCTGGCGATCTTCCTCGCGCTGTCCGCGTTCCTCGTCTACGCCACCTGGGCGGCGTTCCAGGGCAAGAACTACACCTGGGGTCCGTATCTCTCCCCCTTCTACTCGCCCGAGCTGGTCGGCAGCTCGCCGCACGCCTGGTTCGGGCCCCGGCCCGGCTGGTGGCCCGGTTGGCTGCCGTTCTCGCCGGCGCTGCTCATCCTGGGGATGCCGGCCGGCTTCCGCTTCACCTGCTACTACTACCGCGGCGCCTACTACAAGGCGTTCTGGGCCGACCCGCCGGCATGCACGGTCGGCGAGCCGCGGAAGCGCTACCTCGGCGAGCGCTCGTTCCCGCTGATCCTGCAGAACGTCCACCGCTACTTCCTCTACCAGTCGCTGATCCTCCTGGTCATCCTCTGGCACGACGTCTGGGATGCGCTGTGGTTCGCCGATCCGGCGACCGGCCGCGTCCACTTCGGGCTCGGCGTCGGCACGCTCGTGCTGGCGGCCAACGTCACGCTGCTGTCCGGCTACTCGCTGGGCTGCCACTCGCTGCGCCACCTGGTGGGCGGCTTCCGCGACCGGCTCTCGGCCTCGAAGCTGTCGCTGCGCGCGTACCAGTGCGCGGGCTGCTTCAACCGCCGGCACATGAACTGGGCCTGGTCGAGCCTGTTCACGGTGGCCTTCGCCGACCTCTACGTCAGGCTCTGCGCGATGGGGATCTGGACCGACTGGAGGATCTTCTGAGCGTCGAGCACCGCGGCGTCGATTATGACGTGCTGGTGATCGGCGCCGGCGGCGCCGGGCTGCGCGCCGCCATCGAGGCGTCGGCCGCCGGCGTCAAGGTGGCGGTGGTCTCGAAGTCGTTGCTCGGCAAGGCGCACACGGTGATGGCGGAAGGCGGCGTCGCGGCGGCGCTCGCCAACGTCGACGACCGCGACAGCTGGCAGGTCCACTTCGCCGACACCATGCGCGGCGGCCAGTACCTCAACAACCCGCGCATGGCCGAGCTCCACGCCCGCGAGGCGCCCGACCGGGTGCGCGAGCTCGAGGCCTGGGGGGCGCTGTTCGATCGCACCGCCGACGGCCGCATCCTGCAGCGCAACTTCGGCGGCCACCGTTATCCGCGGCTGGCGCACGTCGGCGACCGCACCGGCCTCGAGATGATCCGCACCCTGCAGGACCACGGCATCCACCGCGGGATCGACTTCCACATGGAGTGCACGATGACCGCCCTGCTGGCGGCCGGCGGGCGGGTGGTCGGGGCGGTGGGCTACGACCGCGAGCGCGGCCGGACGCTGGTCTTCCGGGCGGCGGCCGTGGTGCTGGCGACCGGCGGCATCGGGCGCGCTTTCGAGATCACCAGCAACAGCTGGGAGTACACCGGCGACGGCCTGACCCTGGCCTACGACGCGGGCGCCGAGCTGATCGACATGGAGTTCGTGCAGTTCCACCCCACCGGCATGGTGTGGCCGCCGAGCGTGCGCGGCATCCTGGTGACCGAGGGCGTGCGCGGCGAGGGCGGCGTGCTGCGCAACAATCTCGGGCGGCGCTTCATGTTCGACGACGTCCCGGACCTCTACAAGAGCCAGACCGCCGACAACGAGGAGGAGGGCTGGCGCTACTGCCAGGGCGACAAGACGGCGCGCCGGCCGCCCGAGCTGCTGACCCGCGACCACGTGGCGCGCTGCATCGTGCGCGAGATCAAGGAAGGGCGCGGCAGCGAGCACGGCGGCGTGCTGCTCGACATCTCCTGGATCGCCAGCCGCATGCCGCATGCCGCCGAGCACATCCGCAAGAAGCTGCCGAGCATGTATCACCAGTTCAAGGAGCTGGCGGGCATCGACATCACCCGCGAGCCGATGGAGATCGGGCCGACCACCCACTACATGATGGGCGGCGTGCGCGTGGACGCCGAGAGCCAGATGTCCACCGTGCCGGGGCTGTTCGCCGCCGGCGAGTGTGCCGCCGGCCTGCACGGCGCCAACCGCCTCGGCGGCAACTCGCTGTCGGACCTGCTGGTGTTCGGCAAGCGCGCCGGCGAGTTCGCGGCCCGCTTCGCCCGCGAGCACGGCCAGGAGGCGCCCGACCCGGCGCAGATCGACGCCGCGGTGATCGCTCTCTACGCCCCCCTCGACCGGCAGGCGCCGGCGGCGGCCGCGGCGGCCACGGTGGTCGGCGCGCCCGCGGCGGCCGGCGCGGAGGTCGGGCCGTACCAGATCCAGCGCCGCCTGCAGGTGCTGATGCAGGCCCAGGTGGGCATCGTCCGCCGGCAGGAGGAGATGGAGAGCGCCCTGGCGCAGATCGGCGAGCTCGAGCGGCAGGCGGCGGCGGTGGCGGTCGGCGGCAACCGCGAGTACAACCCCGGCTGGCACACCGCGCTCGACCTGCACAACCTGCTGACCGTCGCGGCGGCGGTGACCCGCGCCGCCCTCGAGCGCCGGGAGAGCCGCGGGGCGCAGTTCCGCGACGACTACCCCGGCAAGGACGAGGCCCTGGGCAAGGTCAACGTCGCCATCCGCCGGGGCGCCGATGGCGAGATGACGGTGACGCGTGTGCCGCTGGTGCCGACGAGCGCCGAGCAGCGCCGCGTCATCGAGGAGATGCAGTGATGGCGCGGGCGGTTTTCAGGATCTGGCGCGGCGACGCCCAGGGCGGCGAGCTGCGCGACTACTCGACCGAGGTCACCACCGGCATGGTGGTCCTCGATGCCGTGCACCAGATCCAGGCGGAGTCGGCCAACGACCTGGCGGTGCGCTGGAACTGCAAGGCGGGGAAATGCGGCTCGTGCTCGGCCGAGGTCAACGGCAACCCGCGGCTGATGTGCATGACGCGGCTCTCCGACCTGCCGCTCGACCGGCCGGTGACTATCGAGCCGATGCGCGCCTTCCCGCCGCTGCGCGACCTGGTGACCGACGTCTCCTGGAACTACGCGGCCAAGCAGCGGATCAAGCCGTTCAAGCCGAGGCCGCCGGACGCGCCGGACGGCACCTGGCGGATCGCCCAGGAGGACGTCGACCGGGTGCAGGAGTTCAGGAAGTGCATCGAATGCTTCCTCTGCCAGGACGTCTGCCACGTGCTGCGCGAGCACCGGCTGCACGAGCGGTTCGCCGGGCCGCGGCTGATGGTGCACACGGCGGCCCTCGAGATGCATCCGCTGGACGTCGAGGACCGTACCGAAGACTTGCGGGGGGAGCAGGGGATCGGCTACTGCAACATCACCAAGTGTTGCACCAGGGTCTGCCCGGAAGGGATCACGATCACCGACAATGCGATCATCCCGCTCAAGGAGCGGGTGGTGGACCAGTTCTACGATCCGTTGGCGAAGCTGCTGCGGGTGTTCCGCCGGAAAGAGGTCAGGGACGGCGGGACGCCGTGACCGCGCCAGCCTCCGTCAGCAGGGCAGGAGGCGATGATGTTCGAGCTCAAGCCGCTCTCGCGTGAAGCCGTTCCGGCCGCCCTCGAGAAGGCCTATCGCTACCGCCTGCTGCACGAGCCGGTCGAGGCCGAGAGCATCTGCCGCGACATTCTCGACGTCGAGCCCGACCACCAGGAGGCGCTGGTGATGCTGGTGCTCGCGCTCTCCGATCAGTTCGAGGAGCACCTGGGCGCCGCCGCCGCCGAGGCCAAGGCCGTGCTGGCGCGCATCCGCGACGAGTACAGCCGTGTCTATCACGCCGGCATCCTGTGCGAGCGCCGCGCCAAGGCCCACCTGAAGCGAGGCGGCCCCCGCGCCGGCCACATCGCCTACGAGTGGCTGCGCGAGGCCATGGACCACTACGACCGCGCCGCCGCCATCCGCCCGCCCGGCAACGACGACGCCATCCTGCGCTGGAACACCTGCGTCCGCGCCCTGCGCGGCAAGCGCGAGCTCGTCCCGGACCTGCAGGAGAGCACGCACCACTGGCTGGAGTAGACGCCTCAGCGGGACCCCTCCGGACGGGCCGCGGTGGGCGGAGCTCTCCCCATCCTCCCCCTCTGAGCCAGTATGGGCGAGGGGTCCAAGTCTATTGGGCGGCGGCGGAGGACTTTGACCCCTCGCCCATACTGGCTCAGAGGGGGAGGATGGGGAGAGCTCCGCCCACCGCGGCCCTCACCTCCTCCCACTTCGGCGATGGGGCTCTCCGGCGGCCGGACGATGGCGCCTGTCTTCGTGATACTGTGATTACTGTCCTATCGCTGCACCGCTCTCAGCGTCTTCGATAAACAGAACGTTGTCCCTCGCGGTGCATGGGAGGTAACCTTGTCATTGAAAGAGGTTCGTCGCGACCAGGCATTGAACAAGTCCCAGTTTCACGAGCGTCTCAGAGATTTCTGCCTCCACAACTCCGACGATGCAACTGTATGTCCCAACTACGCCTATGGGCGCAGACCCTGGATTCACATTCTCGACGAACATCGCGTCTTCGTCTTGAACGCCGATACGAAACGGAAGGCGGTTCGCGAATATTTGGAACTGGTCACGCAACACACCGATGATCTACGGTGGGAATTAAGACCCAGTCAGCGGGGTAACATGACCGCCGTGGCCTACGGCCCTCATGGGCTTCCCGTTCAGTCGTTCTATCTCTATGCTGCCGACGGTGCCAGCGCCCCGAGGCGTGCTCAGGCGCCGCGAACTGCGAGCTGACAAGACCCGGCGCGACCGGCCGCTGCGGACGGGCGTTGATGTGCTCGTCGTTCGTGGAGCGCTGCCCTTATCTGGCCGGGGTGCTTTCCTCCATCCTCCTCTGTCACCGGTCCTGCTAGGATAGGCGGGCTGGGAGGGCCAGCGCAGGAGGCCGAAGGAGGTCAGGATGAGCCAGAACCCGTTGCTGAGGCTGGTCGAGCTGGGCCAGAGCGTCTGGTACGACTACATCCGGCGCGACCTCTACCAGGGGCCGGAGCTGCGGCGCCTGATCGAGGAGGACGGCCTGCGCGGGATGACCTCGAATCCCACCATCTTCCAGCAGGCGATCGCCAAGACCGAGCTGTACGACGACGACATCCGCCGGCTGGGGGAGCAGGGGCTGCCGACGGCGGAGATCTTCGAGGCGCTGGCGGTGGAGGACGTGAGCCGCGCGGCCGACGCCTTCCGCTTGGTCTACGAGACCGTCCGCGCCGACGACGGCTACGTCTCGATCGAGGTCGAGCCGCACCTGGCGCTCGACACCGCGGGCTCGGTGGAGGCGGCGCGCCGGCTGTGGAAGCGGTGCGACCGGCCGAACGTCATGGTCAAGATCCCCGGCACGGGGCCCGGCGTTCCGGCCATCCGGCAGTGCCTCGCCGAGGGGATCAACATCAACATCACCCTGCTGTTCTCGGTCGAGCGCTACCGCGAGGTGATGGAGGCGTATCTCTCGGCGCTCGAGGCGCGGGTCGCCGCCGGCCAGCCGGTGGACCGCCTGCGCTCGGTGGCCAGCTTCTTCGTCAGCCGGGTGGACACCAACGTCGACAAGAAGCTCGACGCCATCGCCGCCGACGCCGCCCGTCCGGACCGCCAGCGCCAGCTGGCCCGGGAGCTGCGCGGCAAGACGGCGATCGCCAATGCCCGCCTGGCTTACCGCGCCTTCGAGGAGGTGTTCAGCGGCGAGCGCTACGCCAAGCTGCGCGAGCAGGGCGCCAGCCGCCAGCGGCCGCTGTGGGCCTCGACCTCGACCAAGGACCCCGCCTATCCCGACCTCTACTACGTCGAGGCCCTGGTCGCCCCCGACACCGTCGACACGATGCCGCGCGAGACGTTCGAGGCCTACAAGGACCACGGCAACCCGCGGGTGCGCATCCACGACGACCTCGACCGCGCCCAGGACGTGCTCGACGGG
>DATNKH010000040.1:0-6599 GCA_035603475.1 Thermoanaerobaculia bacterium | reverse complement strand
GGGTACCTCGACCTCCCTTATCCCCTTACGGCCAAGGATCTCTCAGCCGGTCCCTTTGCGGCCTCCCGACCGCACGTACACCCCAGAAGGCCCGGCGAAGAGTTCCGTCGGCTGAGTGGAAGGAGGGCCGCGGCGGCGAATCTCCTCCCTGCCGACCTTTGGGCGAGGCCACCGAAGACCTCTGGAGGCGCGGGTTTGGACCCTCGCCCAAAGGGAGGCAGGGAGGAGATTCGCCGCCGCGGACCGGCCGATTAAGCACCGTGGGTCACCCTACCCAGGCCAAGAGTATTTTGGTACCATTGGCAGTCGCCTGTACGGGAGTCCTTGGCCTTCCTCCAATTCCATCCCTGCGCGCGGCGAGTCGGGCAGGTCTTGATTGACGGCGCGCCCGCCTGACGGGGGGCGCTGGGTCAGAGGTGTGATGATGAGCGAGCCTGAAGTGCACCTGTTCACCTCGGAATCGGTCACCGAGGGCCACCCGGACAAGGTGGCTGACCAGATCTCCGATGCCATCCTTGACGAGGTGATGCGGCAGGACCCGTCGGGCCGCGTGGCCTGCGAGACGCTGGTCACCACCGGCATGGTGCTGCTGGCCGGCGAGATCACCACCGCGGCCTACGTCGACTTCGCCCACGTCGCCCGCCGGGTCATCCGCGAGATCGGCTATACCAATACGGACTATGGTTTCGACGGTGCGAGCTGCGCCGTGCTGTCGGCGATCGACCCGCAGTCCCCGGACATCGCCCAGGGTGTCGACACCGGGGGGGCCGGCGACCAGGGACTGATGTTCGGCTATGCCTGCCGCGACACCTCGACCCTGATGCCCCTCCCCATCACCCTGGCCCATCGCCTGACCCGCCAGCTGGCCACCTCGCGGCGCTGCGGCGAGATCAAGTGGCTGCGCCCGGACGGCAAGAGCCAGGTGACCATCGAGTACGACGGCGACCGCCCGGTGCGGGTGCACACGGTCGTCGTCTCCACCCAGCACGATCCCGAGATCGGTAACGACGAGATCCATCACACGGTGGTCGAGAAGGTGGTCCGCGCCGCCATCCCGGCGAGCCTGCTGGACGAGCGCACGATCTTCCACATCAACCCCACCGGCCGCTTCGTCATCGGCGGCCCGCAGGGCGACTGCGGCCTGACCGGCCGCAAGATCATCGTCGACACCTACGGCGGCGTGGGACGCCACGGTGGCGGCGCCTTCTCAGGCAAGGACCCCACCAAGGTGGACCGCTCCGCCTGCTACATGGCCCGCCACATCGCGAAGAACCTGGTCGCCGCCGGCATCGCCGAGCGCATCGAGGTCCAGCTGGCCTACGCTATCGGGGTCGCCGAGCCGGTCTCGATCCACGCCGACAGCTTCGGCACCGGCGCCATCTCGGACCGACGCATCGAGGCGCTGATCCGCGAGCACTTCCCGATGAGCCCGGCCGGCATCATCCGCTATCTCGATCTGCGCCGGCCGATCTATCGCCAGACCGCGGCCTACGGTCATTTCGGCCGCGACGAGCAGGATTTCACCTGGGAGGACACCAGCCGCGCGCCGGTGCTGCGCGAGGTCGCCGGCCTCGAGGTCGAGCGCGTGCCGTCGTTCGCCCATTCCGTCTGATCGGGCGCGCCGCCGCCGCGCGCGAGGGCTAAGAAGAGGACCCGCCTGCCCGGTTCTACCCGTAGCGCCTTCGGAGCTCAGACGTGTCGCGCCACTTACCAGCGTCCATCGGATCGCCCCCCGCATCCCCCCAACCCCCTTCCCTCCCCTCCGGGGGGGAAGGGGGCACCACGCCCACCTTCATCGCTCGGGGTCGGACCTGGCCGATGGGCAACTCTAGAGGAGTCACCATGAATACGACCGTTCCTTCGGACGTCGCCAATCCGCGCCTTGCCGGCGCCGGCAAGCTGCGCATCGAGTGGGCCGACCAGGAGATGCCGGTCCTGGCGATGATCCGCCAGCGCTTCAGCGAGGAGAAGCCGCTCGCCGGATTGCGGGTCGCGGCCTGCCTGCACGTGACCAGCGAGACCGCCAACCTGATGCGCACGCTGCATGCCGGCGGGGCGGAGGTCACGGTCTGCGCCAGCAACCCGCTGTCCACGCAGGACGAGGTGGCAGCCAGCATCTGCGAGGACTACGGCGTCTCGGTCTACGCGCGCAAGGGCGAGGACCACGCCACCTACTACAGTCACCTCGCCGCGGCCCTGGACACCCGTCCGCACATCACCATGGACGACGGCGCCGACCTGGTGTCGATGCTGCACAAGGACCGCACCGACCTGCTGCCGCACGTCCACGGCGGCACCGAGGAGACGACGACCGGCGTCATCCGCCTCCGCGCCATGGCGCGCGACGGCGCTCTCAAGCTGCCGATCGTGGCGGTCAACGAGTCGGACACCAAGCACCTGTTCGACAACCGCTACGGCACCGGCCAGAGCACCCTGGACGGCATCGTCCGGGCGACCAACATCCTGCTGGCCGGCAAGAACCTGGTGGTAGTGGGGTACGGCTGGTGCGGCAAGGGCATCGCGTCGCGCGCCGACGGCATGGGCGCCAAGGTCGTCGTGGTGGAGATCAACCCGGTGCGCGCGCTCGAGGCGGTGATGGACGGCTTCCAGGTCACCGACATGGCGGGGGCGGCGGCGATCGGCGACATCTTCGTCACCGTCACCGGCAACAAGCACGTCATCGCCGGCGAGCACTTCGAGCGCATGCGCGACGGAGCGATCGTCTGCAACAGCGGCCACTTCGACGTCGAGCTCGACCTGCCGAGCCTGCGCGAGCTGTCGACGGCCAGCCGGGAGGTGCGGCCGTTCGTGCAGGAGTACCGGCAGCGGCATGGCAAGCGCATCTACGTCCTCGCCGAAGGCCGGCTGATCAACCTGGCCGCCGCCGAGGGCCATCCCGCGGCGGTGATGGACATGAGCTTCGCCAATCAGGCCCTGGCCGCCGAGATGATCGCCAGGTCCAAGGAGCGGCTGCCGGTCGCGGTCCATCGCGTCCCCGAAGAGCTGGACCGCGAGGTGGCGCGCCTCAAGCTCGAGACCATGGGCGTCGCTTTGCAGGTGCTGACGGCGGAGCAGGAGCGTTACCTCAATAGCTGGGAAGAGGGAACATAAGTAGTTCCCCATCGGCCTGGGCCTACCCCGAGCGATGAAGGTGGGCGCGGCGCCCCCTTCCCCCCCGGAGGGGAGGGAAGGGGGTTGGGGGGATGCGGGGGGCGATCCGATAGACGCTGGTAAGTTGCGCGACACGTCTGAGCCCAGAAGGCGCTACCGGGCGAACCGGGCAGGTGGGTCCTGTTCCTGATAGTGCAAATTAGTAACTCTCTGGCGAGTCGAGACGCCAGAGGGTCCTGGAAGAGCCGATCGTTACAGCTCCCCTGAGAGCATCTGGGGGACGTTGACGCTCGTTACCAGTCCAGCACCCTCTTCCGGTGCAAGGCGCGAGCGCGCACCAGCTCTTCAGTGCTGGGGTGCGGGCGATGCGAATCTCGAATCTGGACAGGCGGCGACCCGGGTGTTAGCCTACCACCCGATCAAAGCTCGGCAAGACAGGGTTCTTATGGCGACTCTGGACCAACCTGAACTACGGGACTCGCTGAATCATTTGCTAAAGAGTACCCGGCCCAGGCTGGAACGGGTGCTCCGCAGCTTCGAGGTGCCCCCGGAGGACGCCGAGGACATTCTGCAAGACGCACAGCTGACGCTGCTCTACAAGTGGGACAAGATCCGCAGCCCCGAGAACTGGCTGGTCGGGACAGTAAAAAAGAAATGCATCATGTACTGGCGAAAGCGTCGCGGCAGCCTGTGCGAGTCCGTGGACACCGCCATCCTGGACCTCATCTCGACTCCCCAGGCGCCGCGCCAGGAGCGGGACGAGCTGGCCTACGACCTGGACCGCGTGCTCTCTCGGATCTCGACGCGCTGTCGCTCGCTCCTGCAGCTCCGATACGGCCTGGGGTATGGGCCGAACGAAGTCGCCGAGCGGATGGGCTATCGCTCGTCGAGCATCCGCAAGGTCACGAACCGCTGCCTGGCGGCACTGACGCGGCAGCTCCTGGCCGTGGGCTTCGAGCGCAAGACATGATGCGAGAGGCGTTTACCGCCGCAGCTGTGGGCCCGCCGGCGGCCGCGGTGAGCGCGAGCTGGCGCCTCGTCGTCGCGGTGAGCTGTTACCATCCTGTCGTAGAGTGCCCCTAGACATTACCGGGAAAAGGTTGGTATATTTTTGTTTATAGATGGTTTTCACTACTAGCATGAGCTACCAAGTCCCACCTGTGGAGGAGCCGTCTCTCGAGCAGATCCTCCACAACGTCGAACCCAAGCTGAAGAGAGTCCTCTGGCGCCATCGCATCCCGCTCCAGGACGCGGACGATCTGCTGCAAGAGACCTTCCTGATCATGGTCTCGAAGGCGGGCAGCATCCGCAATCCCGAAGCCTGGCTGCTGGCGACCCTGGCGAATCGCTGCATCATCTACTGGCGCAAGCACCGCAGCCGTCTGTGGGACCTGGTGGACAGCACCATCCTCGAGTTGCTGGCCGAGGCCGAGACCCCGGCGCAGGAGCGTGCCGACCTCCGTGCGGATCTCGACACGCTCTTGAACCAGCTCCCGGACCGTTGCCGGTCGGTGCTCCGCCTGCGCTATGGTCTCGGCTGCAGCACGGCGGAGGCCGCCGAGCGCACGGGCTATCGCCAATCGAGCATCCGCAAGGTGACCCACCGCTGCCTGGCGACGCTCTCCGAGCGACTCGTGGGTGCGCGTTTCCAGCCCCAGCCGGAAGCGGCACTCAAAGAGGACTGACCCTCTCTCCGGCACGGGCGGGGCGCACGGGGAAGCGCTTCCCGGCTGCGGGTGAGCGTGCGCGCGCCAGCGATCACTCGGCATCACCTGGTACGGCGCGCGGGAAGCAGGGCCGCGGCTCCGCCTGTCGCCAGTCGCGGCATCCCTGCTGGGAAGGCCGCGGCTCCGCCTGTCGCCAGTCGCGGCACCCCCGCTGGGAGGCCGCGGCGGTCCCTACGCTTCCTCCCATCGATCATGACGACAACGGCTGCCCCCGAAGAAGGATGTCTCGCCGGAGGGTTCAGCGGCAACGTACCTCTAGGGGCTTTCCCTGTCAGCTCGGCGCCTGCCGCGCCGCGCCGTCATGAAGGAGTGAATCGTCATGTCCAGCCGCAGCCTTCGTCGCAGCGTCGTCATCCTCGCCTTCGCCGCCCTGCTGGCTCCGGTCACCGGCCTGCACGCGGCCCAGACCCGGCCGGCGCCGGCGCCGCACCACCACAACGTGGTGATCCAGTTCCTGCTGGGCCTGCTCGCGGGCACCGGAATCCAGAGTGATGCGGGCGTGATGACCGACAATAACGGCTAGGCCTTTCTCCCCAGCACGACGGCACCCGGTGCCGGCTGCCGGTGCCTCTCGGCGATCTCGCGAATGCCGCCAGCGCCGCCCGGGCGAGGTGTGCGCGCGCAGTAGACAGCGTGCCTTTTTGGTGGTAGGGTGCTTAGAAGCTGAAACGCCTCTATCGCACTCGATCGCCGAATGAGCGCGCCTGACACCTCCGCATCCGAAGGCTCCCTCGAGCACTTCCTCAAGTCCGTGCGGCCGCGGATGAGGACCCTCTTCGCCCACTACCGTGTGCCGCCGCAGGATACCGAGGACATCGTGCAGCAGGCTCTGCTCGCGCTGCTGTACCAGCGGCAGGCGATCCGGGACCCGGAAGCCTGGCTCATGGGCACGCTGCGGAACAAGTGCCTCCTCTACTGGCGCGAGCAACGCCGCAAGCTCTACGACGCGGTCGATGCCGCGGTGCTGGAGCTCATGGCCGAGCCGATGGCGCCGGAACAGGAGGGCGCCGACGTGCGGCGGGATCTCGAGATGGCGATCGAGCGGCTTCCCGAGCGCTGCCGCGCCCTGCTGTCGCTGCGCTACCACCAGGGATATGAGCCTCCGGAGCTGGCCGAGCGCCTGGGTTACAGCCCGACCAGCATCAGCAAGACCACGAACCGCTGTCTTGCCGCCCTGACCCGCGAGCTGACCATGACGGGCCTCGGTAGAAGGAAGACTTCATGAGCGAGCATGGTGGGCCGGCTGGAGCGGACGGCTGCGACGGCGGGCGCGGCCATGGGACTCATGGCATCCCGCGCGCGACGGACGCCCGGACCACGCCCCCGGCGCCCCCGGCGATCACCGCGACCGACGTGGGTTGGCGGCAGCGGCATGAGCTCGGCACGCTACAGGGCGCCGGCGGCGGCATGGAGCGGACGGCGCCGACGATGGCTCATCTGGCCGCCAAGGGGGCGCCGGTGCCGCGGCCTTTGGATCCCGCCCTGGCCATCGTTCAGGGCGAGCACCTGGGCAAGGACGTCTTGTGGCGGTTCATGACCGGCGGCTTGTCTCCCGCCGAGATGCGGCACGTCTTCGGGCACCTCCTGCGGGGGTGCCCATCCTGCCGAGAGCAGGCGCGCGAGGTCTGGAACATCACCGAGCAGGATCAACCCCTGCCGGCGTTCTTGCCGATCCCGGCGACCCCGGCGATCGTTTCCGATGGCCCGCTCGACGCATCCCGCACGGCAGCCACCGAGCGCCCCGAGCCCGCGCCGGCTGCC
>DATNKH010000039.1:0-3617 GCA_035603475.1 Thermoanaerobaculia bacterium | reverse complement strand
GAGCCGGCCGGCGCGTGGTGCGCACGGGCTTCCCCGAGCAGCGCGCCTACGACATCGATGCGGTGGCCCGTCACGGCGAGTACAAGGGGATGGTCACGATCGTCGAGGGCTGCAACAAGCGGTGCACCTTCTGCATCGTGCCGCAGACCCGCGGTCCCGAGCGCAGCCGGCCGCTGGCGGAGATCGTGCGGGAGGTCGAGCACCTCCTCGCGTACGGCTTCGTGGAGATCGAGCTGCTCGGCCAGACGGTCAACCACTGGCGCGAGCCGGCCCCTCCGGCGGGTCCGGCCGAGGACGGCGCCCTCGACTTCTCCCATCTGCTCGAGCGGGTCGCCGGGCTCCCCGGCCTGCGGCGGCTCCGCTTCGTCACTTCCTACCCCCGCGACTTCACGCCGCGCATGGTGGAGCAGGTCGGCAGGCACCCGAACATCTGCCCCTACCTGCACCTGCCCGCGCAGTCAGGATCGGACCGCGTGCTGCGCCGGATGGGGAGGGGGTACACGCGAGCCGAGTACCTCGACCTGGTGGCCCAGCTCCGCCGGGCCCGGCCTGGCCTGGCCCTGTCGACCGACATCATCGTCGGCTTTCCGGGCGAGACCGAGGACGATTTCCAGTGCACCCTCGAGCTGGTGCGGGAGGTGCGCTTCGCCTCCGTGTACGCATTCCTCTACTCGCCGCGCCCCGGCACCGCTGCGCCGCGCCTCGACGGCGAGGTGGAGCGGGAGATCGCCGCCGAGCGCCTGCAGCGCCTCTTCGCGCTGGAGGACGGCATCCAGCGCGAGCTGAACCGCGAGCTGGTCGGCCAGCAGCACGAAGTGCTGGTCACCGGCTGGGGTAAGCAGCCAGGCACCCAGACCGGCCGCACCTCCTGCCACCGCATCGTCCACTTCCCGTCAGGCCCAGACCCCGTACCCCTCGGCCAGCTCACCCGGGTCCACATCGAGGAGGCGCTGGCGCATAGTCTCCTGGGCCGGCAGGTAGCGTCCTAGATTTCCCCCTGTTGCGAGGTCCCCTCACCCCACCCCTTTCCCTCCCGGGCGAGGGGCGATGCGAGGCACGAGGCCCCCCCTCCCCCTTCCCTCCTTCTGGGCTCGTATGGGCGAGGGGTCGCAGTCCTCCGCCGCCGCCCCTTAGACTTGGACCCCTCGCCCATACGAGCCAAGAGGGAGGGAGGGGAAGGCAGGAGGCGCAGGGAGGGGGGAAGGGTCGCAGGCTAGGAGGGCTACAATGGAACTCCTGGGAGGGTTGGAGGGATGATGCATAGGAGCCTGAGCGCATGAACTTTAACAGCTGGACGATCCTGTCGACGGCCGTCATCCTGGCGTCCGTCGGCGTGCTCATCCTGCTCGAGCGGGTGCGGCCCTATGACCGTGGGGAGCGGTTCTTCCGCGAGGGCTTCTGGACCGACCTGCTGTTCTACACGATCCTGCAGAACCTGATCCTGGCGGTGGTGATCGGCAAGCTGATCCAGTGGCTCGACGGCACCACCCACCTGTCGCGGCTGCACCTCATCTCGGGCTGGCCGCTCTGGGTGCAGGTCGGCTTCTTCGTGGTCACCCACGACCTGTACATCTACTGGTTCCACCGCTGGCAGCACCACAACCTGTTCCTCTGGCGGCTGCACGAGGCCCATCACTCGACCAAGCACGTCGACTGGCTGGCCGGGACGCGGTCGCACATGTTCGAGATCCTGATCAATCAGACCATCGAGGCCGCGCCGATGGTGCTGCTCGGCGCCGCGCCGGTGGTGCCGGTGATCAAGGGGATGATCAGCGCGGTCTGGGGGATGTACATCCATTCCAACATCGACGTGCGGAGCGGGCCGCTGCAGCTGGTGATCAACGGACCCGAGGCGCACCGCTGGCACCATGCCGTGGACCTCGAGCCGCCGGGGATGAACTTCAGCACCAAGCTGGCGATCTGGGACCACCTGTTCGGCACCTTCTACCTGCCGCGCGAGCGCCGGCCGACCGGCTACGGCTTGACCTACGTCGACTTCCCGAAGAGCTGGCTGCGCCAGAACCTCTTCGCGTTCCGCAGCTTCCGGGCCGAGGCGGCGGCGGCCGCGGCGACTCCGGCCGCGGCGACCACGACGCCCCCGGCGTCCTCGGCGCCCCGGAAACCCCGGCGATAATTGCCGGCGACCATTCACTGCCCGCCCGTGACCGGGCCGGGGAAGGGACACTCATGAAATACGCGGGGATCGGATGTCTGGTGCTGCTGGTGCTGGGGGTGCTGATCATCGGCGGCTCGGCGGTGGGCGCCTACAACTCGCTGGTGGAGCTCGACCAGGCGGCGCAGCAGGCGTGGGGGCAGGTGCAGAACGTCTACCAGCGGCGGGCCGACCTGGTGCCGAACCTGGTGGAGACGGTGAAGGGCGCCGCCAACTTCGAGAAGGACACCTTTACCCAGGTGACCGAGGCGCGCGCCAAGGTCGGGCAGGTGTCGACCCAGGTGGCCGGCGGTCCGCCGAAGTCGCAGGCGCAGCTGGACCAGTTCCAGCAGGCGCAGGCCGGCCTGGGCAACGCCCTGTCGCGCCTGCTGGTGGTGGTCGAGAAGTACCCGGAGCTCAAGGCCACCCAGAACTTCCGTGACCTGCAAGCGCAGCTCGAGGGCACCGAGAACCGCATCTCCGTCGAGCGCATGCGCTACAACGAGGCGGAGCAGGCCTTCAACACCAAGCGCCAGAGCTTCCCGACGGTGCTGATCGCCGGCTTCTTCGGCACCCGCTTCGACGTCAAGCCCTACTTCAAGGCGCAGGAGGGCGCCGAGACCGCGCCGAAAGTGAAGTTCTAGTGGCCGGTCCCGGCGCGGCGCCCGTCCGCCGGCGGCAGTGGCGTTGGCAGTGGCCGCGGTCGCGTCCGGCGGCCGTCCTGGTCGCCGGTGCCTGTGCGGTCCTGTGCGGGCTCGGCCCGATCGGTCTCGCCCCGATCGCTCTCGGGCAATCTCCGGCGTCTCCGGCGCCGCCGGTGCCGCCGGCGCCCGCCCACTGGGTCACCGACGAGGCCGGGTTCCTCTCGCCCGGGGTCGGCGCGGCGCTCGACGCCCGCCTGCGGGACTACCAGGCCCGCACCGGCCACCAGGTGGTGATGTGGATCGGCGGCTCGACCGGCGGCGTGCCGATCGAGGACTTCACGGTGCGGGCCTTCACCGCATGGAAGGTCGGGCGTAAGGGTCTCGACGACGGCCTGGCGATCTTCCTGTTCGCGCTCGACCGCAAGGTCCGCTTCGAGGTCGGCTACGGTCTCGAGGGGCAGGTCCCGGACGCCATCGCCTCGCGCATCATCAGAGAGGTCATGGTGCCGCGGCTCAAGGCCGGCGACCACGACGGCGCCGTCACCCACGGGGTGGAGGCTACCCTGGCGGTCGTCGACGGCCAGCCGTGGAGCGCGATCGAGGCGCAGGCCGCGACCGGCACCGACCTCGGAGCGACGGCGGGCACGCCGGGCGCGGCGTCGCCGCAGGAGCAGGCGCCGGCGGCGCGCGGCGCACGGCGGCAGCCGGTCCAGCACGGCCTGCTGTTCCTGATCTTCAAGTGGATCCTGATCGCGGCGGCCATCCTCTTCCTCATCACCCATCCCAGCCTGGCACTCTGGCTGCTGATGAGCTTCTCGGGA